>JBBQSI010000032.1:0-13903 GCA_038213975.1 Chitinophagales bacterium | reverse complement strand
GCTGGATAAAACTTTTAGTCCGGGTATTGTAATATTCGATGCTTCTAATCCTTTGTGGAAAATTGCCAAATGGAAAAAAGATTGTGAACGGCTACATTTGCGCTGCCATTCGGTTCCGCAACAGGGAGCCTTCATAGAGGATCTTTAGCAAATATTATGAAGCAAAAAATTCAGTCTGCCCTAATTTCAGTTTTTTATAAAGAAGGGTTGGAAAATATTATTTCGCTGCTGCAAAAGCACGGCATCACCATCTACAGTACCGGTGGTACGCAGCAATTTATTGAAGGGCTTGGCGTATCCTGCGTGCCGGTAGAATATATCACCGGTTTTCCCTCCATCCTGGGGGGCCGCGTAAAAACCTTGCACCCGTCCGTATTTGGTGGCATTCTCGGGAGGCGCGAACTGGAAACAGATATCACAGAAATGCGGGACCATAAAATACCCGCCATAGACCTTGTGATTGTAGACCTGTACCCGTTTGAAGAAACGTTGAGAACTACAAACGAGGAAAACAAGATTATTGAAAAAATCGATATTGGCGGGCCTTCGATGATCCGGGCGGCCGCAAAGAATTTTAAGCATGTGCTGGTGGTTGGTGACAAGAAGGAGTATGCAGCGCTGGAAGAAATTTTATCAACAGGCAATGCCGAAACGACCATAGGCGAAAGGAAAAAATTTGCTGCACTTGCCTTCGAATCAGTCGCGCATTATGACGTGGTGATATCGGCTTATTTCAATGGCAGTAATGGTACATTTTTCCAGGAAACTGCCACACCGAAACAAGGCCTTCGTTATGGTGAAAATCCTCACCAGCAAGGTGCTTTCTATGGCGAGCTATCGCAGCTTTTTGAAAAGCAGAATGGAAAAGAACTATCCTATAACAACCTGGTAGACGTGGATGCCGCCGTGCAGCTAATTGCCGAGTTTTCTGCAACGGAAAATGAAAAGGTATTTGCCGTGATAAAGCATACAAATGTATGTGGCATCGCACAAAGGAAAACCGTAAAAGAAGCCTGGGACGCAGGCCTTGCTGGTGATCCGGAAAGTGCCTTCGGAGGCGTACTGGTGACAAATGCCTTAGTGGAGGCTGACACTGCAGAAGCCATCAACGGGATATTTTTCGAAGTACTTATTGCACCCGGGTTTTCTGGAGATGCTTTACAGGTATTGCGCTCTAAAAAGAATCGCATCTTACTGCAATTAAAACAAGTGCCCTCTTCCGGCGGACAATTCAGGGGCTTGCTGAACGGCGTAATTCGCCAGGACAATGACAAAGGAAATTATGAAACCTGGAAAGAGGAAGGCGGCAGAGACTCAACCGACGAAGAACGCAGCAACCTGGAATTTGCAAACCTGGTTTGCAAGCATCTTAAGAGCAATGCGATTGCCCTGGTGAAAGACATGCAATTAATTGGAAAAGGTTGTGGCCAAACATCGCGAATTGATGCACTAAAACAGGCCATTGAAAAAGCCCACCAGTTTAATTTTGATTTGCACGGCGCAGTTATGGCAAGCGATGCTTTTTTCCCTTTCGATGACTGTGGACGTATTGCCCATGTGGAGGGTATTACGGCAAGTATCCAGCCTGGTGGTTCTATCCGTGATAAGGATTAAATTGATTTTTGTAATGAACATGATGTGCCGATGGTCATTACGGGAATGCGCCATTTCAGGCACTAATTGTCTGCAATCTCTAAAAGGAAATTTTTGTACACCTCTTGCCAGGCACTATCCCGCTTTCCCATAAAATGATTATGCATTACCGTTATGAAGGTGCCCCCTATTTTTCGTGTAGTGTAATAAAGTTGCAATAATTCTTGAAGGGCTGACCCGGGCGTAAGTTTCTCATGAAAAATAGCATTACTATCCATGAAGGCAAAAGGATGCAATCGTAAAGTTGTTTCCCTATTCCGCTCAAGATCGAACCAGAAATACGCTCGTGCAAACGATGCCCTGAAGCCGTTTACCGTGCCGTAGCCCATGGAGTAATCGTCAGTGATGCCGGACGCAATCAGCTTTCTGTACATGGCTGGGAATTGCAATCGCAAATAATGTTGCCTGCTCTTACTCACTTGTTTATTTAGGATGCTTTCGAGAAAAAATTTTTCTGCTGCCAGCTTTTCTTCCATTTCCGAAAAATAAGACGGGTGCAAGCCAATGTCATGTTTTTCATTTAAGTTTTTTAAGAGCGTTTGAAACTTAGGGTTAGTGGGGGCGTTATTTTCATCATATCCAGCTCTTGTTTTTGCAACAAGAAAGAAGAAAATTGGATTGATTTCATATTGGTGATGCCAATCTTCAAGTTGTGAGAAAATATCAAAAGAATCCGGATGTGAGGTAAATGCTATTTTCAGTACTTCACTCGTAGTTATCTGTCGACGTGTCATTAGGGAAAGCGCATGGACAGTATTTTTTAAAAAATCAAATTGCCATTCATAAGCGACATCAACATCAAACGTTGGTTGAAATTTAAAGCGCTGTGTTACTGGTCGGAAGGCAGGGTTTTTTTTGCTGAGCTGCTCACCAAAACTTTCCAGCCATTCATTAACGAGAGGCCGGTGCAGGAACTTTTCCCTGCAGGCGATAGAATCTTTTGCTTGATAGCGTCCATGCATATCCGCACTATATGGCAGGTATTCTTCGTACCGGGAAACGAGATAAAAAATGGCTGCGAAAATATCGAAAGAATAACTTCCACTTTCCGCAGAATTGACGAAGAGCATCGGCGTATTTCCTCGCCATTCTATTGACTCTGCCTGCTCTTTGATCTCATTTTCAAAAAGTAAACCATGTGGAATTATGTGCAGATCTGCAACAACAGAATTGTTAGACGCGTAATTTATTTTTATGCCTGTAGCCTGAGTAAATTGTTTATGGCTTTCTGCAATCGTGTATTCGACCTGGTAATATTGCTGAAAAATAAATGAGAGTGTGTAAGTCAGTCGAGGGGTAATGCTATCGGCAAATACAGTCACCATTATCTTAACGTGAATGAAAACGTTCTTTCCACATTTCGTTAAATGTTTTTTGGCTAAAAGTCAGATCTGAACGGTTCTTACTCCAGCCTTTGAACAACCGGTTTACCACTTTATTTTTCAGATTGCCGCTTCCCATATTCATGACTTTTCTTTTAAGGGAGGCAATTCGCCAAAGCTTCCAGGCAGTTTTTTCGGAAAACGTCGTGTGTCCCTCCTCAACGCTTTCCATCCGGTTTTCCAACAAGAGTTCATGCAGGTTGATCTTCACAGCGCAGACCTCCGTACAATTTCCGCAAAGTGACGAAGCATAACTCAGGTGTTTGAATTCATCTACATTCTTTAAGTGAGGAGTAATCACGCTGCCTATCGGCCCGCTGTAGGTGGTGCCATAGGTGTGGCCGCCCACGTTTTTGTAAACCGGGCACGCATTGAGGCAGGCACCGCAGCGGATGCAGTAGAGGCTTTCCCGCTGTTTGGGATTAGCTAGAATGTTGCTCCGGTTGTTGTCCAGGAGTATCACATACATTTCTTCGGGCCCGTCCGTTTCTCCCGGCTGCCTTGGCCCTGAAATGATACTGGAATACACCGTGACCTTTTGGCCCGTGCCGTAGGTGGCAAGCAGTGGCCACATCGTAGCCAGGTCTGTAATAGAGGTCAGCACCTTTTCGATACCGGTGACAGCGATATGCGTTTTGGGCCATGCCATTGTCAGTCTGCCGTTGCCCTCATTTTCAGTAATGGCAATAGCACCCACATCACTGATGATAAAATTTGCACCAGTAATACCAACCTCTGCCTCACGATATTTCTCCCTTAGTATTTCGCGGGCAACTAATGTAAGTTCCTCCGGCGAAAGCTTTGATGGGACGCCCAATTTTTCCGAAAAAAGCCTTGCGATGTCTTCTTTACTTTTATGCATCGCTGGTGTCACGATGTGGTACGGCGGCTCGTTATCAAGCTGCTGGATATACTCTCCGAGGTCTGACTCGATACTCTCAATATCGTGCTTCGCAAGAAAATCATTCAGGTGAATTTCTTCTGTTACCATGCTCTTGCTTTTCACGACAGTCTTGCAATTCTTCTCCTTGCAAATTTTTAAAATTTCGTCTAAGGCTTCCTGTGAGTTTTGTGCCCAGATCACTTTTCCACCTCTTTTTGCAAATTGCATTTCAAACTCTTCCAGTTGCTGATCGAGTGTCTCCAGCGCCCGCCATTTCATGTTCTTGGCCCGCTCGCGGACCAAATCTGTATTAGTGAATTGCGTTTTAGCAGCAGGTACCGCGTTATCATATTTTGCAATATTGAAATTTATTTTGTGGCGGTGCTCAAGGTCCGCACTTTTTATCGTGCTTTTGGCTATAAATGTTGAAGCTGATTCAGACATAAATAATATAAGTTTTGAAAATAAGAATCATTTTATCCTTTCAATACAGACAACTCCTTGCCGATTTTGACAAATGCCGTGATTGCCCGGTCGAGGTGAGACTGTTCATGGGCAGCACTAAGTTGCACCCTGATCCTCGCCTGGCCTTTGGCAACAACGGGGTAGAAAAAACCAATCACATAAATGCCCTCTTCTAAAAGCGACGCTGCAAACTTTTGCGCCAGTTCCGCTTCGTACAACATAATCGGAACGATGGGATGATCTCCCGGCTTAATGTCAAAACCTGCTTCCGACATTTTTTGCCTAAAATATTTTGTGTTGCTTTCCAGCTTATCACGGAGTTCGGTGGTTTCGCTCAGCAGGTCGAACACTGCGATTGATGCGCCGACTATTGCCGGGGCAACAGAATTGCTAAAAAGATACGGACGGCTGCGCTGCCTCAACATTTCTATGATCTCTTTTCTGCCCGTCGTAAATCCGCCACTTGCGCCGCCCAGGGCTTTGCCAAGCGTGCCCGTGATGATGTCCACTCTACCCATCACCCCACGATATTCATGGGTGCCTCTCCCGGTTTTTCCTACGAAACCGGTCGAGTGACATTCATCTATCATTACGATGGCGTCATATGTATCTGCGAGATCGCAGATCGTATCGAGCTGGGCGATCGTACCATCCATGCTGAAAGAACCGTCTGATACAATGATCCGGCTGCGTGCATCCTGGCTTTCTTTTAATTTTTCTTCCAGGTCCGCCATATCATTGTGCAGGTAGCGAAACCTTTTGGCTTTGCAAAGCCTGACGCCATCAATGATACTGGCATGGTTCAGCGTGTCAGAAATGATGGTATCTTCTTCGCCAAATAAAGGTTCAAAGACTCCCCCGTTTGCATCGAAACATGCAGCGTATAAAATAGCATCTTCTGTACTGAGAAATGATGAGATCTTACCCTCCAGCTCTTTGTGAATGTCTTGGGTGCCGCAAATGAAACGGACACTGCTCAGCCCATATCCTCTTTCATCCAAGTATTTTTTTGCTGCCGCAATCACTTTAGGATGTGCTGACAGGCCAAGGTAATTGTTGGCGCAAAAATTCAAGACTTGTTTTCCCTTCACTTCGATCTCAGGCCCCTGGTCACTCGTGATAATGCGCTCATTTTTAAATAAGCCGGCCTCTCTCACCTCCGCTAATTCTGCCCCGATACGGGCGACAAAATTTTCATTCATTCAGAGTAATTTTGAATTTCCGCAAACCTACGCGAAATACCAGTAAAATCCGACCGGTACGTTGCCGGAACAAAAGTTGCCAGCAGCGGTGTAACTTTTTCAAAGCGAGCACCGTATTAACTGAAATCAACGCCTTAAGACAAAAAATTACCAAACGGCGCATGAACGAGAGAGAATATAACGAATGTGTGAACCTTTATGCGGATAACGTGTACCGGTTTATATTAAAAAATCTTCGCCACCAGGAGGACGCCAAAGATGTGGTGCAGTCGGCGTTTGAAAAGCTGTGGGTGAACAGGGAACAGGTAGATTACGGGCGGTGCAAATCATACCTTTTTACGATAGCCTATCACCAAATGATCGACCACATCCGTAAGCAAAAGCGAGTGACCCTGAAGGAAGATTTTAACGACGAAAAGCGCTCTGTGCAGCAGCCACATCATCAATTGCAAAAGGTGTTGCACGCGGCTCTTGACCGGTTAAGTGAAACCCAGCGCAGCCTCGTCTTGCTAAAGGATTATGAAGGTTACAACTATGAAGAGATTTCAGAGATCACTTCATTGAGCCTGAGCCAGGTGAAAGTGTATCTCCACCGGGCGAGGCTGCAGTTGAAGACCTATTTGGTAAAACCTGAAAACGTGATTTAAGAATGAACATCGACAGAAATAATTACGAAGAATATTTTTTGCTTTACGCTGACAATGAATTGTCTGACAATGAGAAGGTAGAGGTACTAAAATTCGTGCGGGACAGTCAGGACCTCGAGGAAGAGTTTAAGATGATTCTTTCAACAGTTGTGAAACCAACAAACCTGTCAGCCTTTGACAAAACTTCTTTATACAGGAAAGATGAAGCAACAACAATCAACGCTTCCAATCATCAGCAATTTTTTATTGACTATGCGGATGGGGAAGCAGGGGATGACGATAAAAGGAGGGTAGAAGATTTCGTAAAAGAACATCCTGCTTTTGCCGAAGAACTTTCCTTCTTTCTGCAGGCGAGGCTTATGCCGGACATGGATATCGTATACCCTTTCAAACAAGATTTACTTAAAAAAGAGCCTGCAAAGGTTTGGACCATCGTGTTTTGGCGCACGCTTGCTGCCGCAGTTATTATTGGTTTTGGTATCTGGATATTCAGGGATCAGGTTCCAGAGATGCAAGTTAGCAGGCCGGTAGTTGCTACAGAAATTCCGGTAAAAAAGCAGGCGGATCCGTTGCGAAAAGATATTCAGTCTGCTGATGATAAATCCACGGATAAAAATGAGGAGTCGGTACCAGGCGCAAACCCAGCTAAAGAAAAGGAAGATGTATCGGAGAGAAAGACTGCAACATCAAATCTGTCCGGGAGAACTTCGGCTAAGCCTAACCGTGAGGTAAATGTGATACCTGCAAAAGACTATCTCGCGAATAAAAACACCGCTCAACCCTCAAAAAAGGACGTTGCAAAAAGTGTGAACATTTCTACCGATGACTCAAAACTTGGCAACGATAAAGAAATCGTACAAGCGGATGCAGCGCCTGACTTTTCAACCGATGCAGTGCCGTTAGCCAAAGAAGTGGTAGCAATTAAAAGGGGCAGGCCTTCGCGGATAAATCCAGAGCAGCATGTAGATGCCAATGAGATGATAGCCGTTCGAACGGCTTTAACAAGTGCTGAGGAAAACGCCAGTAACAATTATGTATTCTACAACGTAACAGCAGAAGAATTTAGAAAATCCAAGGTGGGAAGCTTTTTGAAAAAAGTAAAACGAGTCGTATTCAGAACAAGCCCGATCGGCAAACTGCTCTCTAATAATGATGATCAAACAGCCGCCACGAGTTTCTAAGCATATTTCGTTATCTATTATAATTTTTTACAAATGAAAAAGACATTTTTGACTTTAATAGTATTCGTATGTGTCAGCATGGCGAATGCACAAGATGATTCCGTGATGGTGAAAAAACAAAATGACACTATCAGGATAGGTGGCATGATCATACTTAAGCGCGGGGATACGACAGGCTCGCATGGAGTAAACGTTCGCATTGGTAACAAGTACCGCACGAAAAATTCCAACGTTAGTACGGCCTCCTTTATCGTGGACCTCGGTTTTTCCAATTTGGTAGATCATACCAACTACACTACGGCCACAGCAGGCAATTTGTTAGTGAACCAGCCAGGCTCTCCGGATCTCAATGCCAATGATTTCAAACTCAAAACCGTGAAGTCAGTAAATGTGAATATCTGGCTCTTCATGCAACGGGTAAATCTCATCAAACACTACGTCAACCTGAAGTATGGCCTGGGAGTAGAACTAAATAATTACCGTTTCAAAAGCGCGATAAGCTTTAACGAGGGCGGCACCAATCCTTACAACTCATCCCAGAATATTCCACATCCCTTTATTTTCAAAGATTCTATCAGTTTCTCTAAAAATAAACTGGCAGCGGATTACGCCACCATTCCCTTCATGTTGAATTTTACGACTAACCCGAACGATTCCAAAAAAGCGCTGAGCGTGAGTGCAGGTGTGAGCGTCGGATATTTGTACAGCACCAGAAACAAACAAGTGAGTGGTGAAAGGGGAAAAAAGCAAAACAGGGGTGACTACGACCTGGAACCCTGGAAATTTTCCTACATCGGCGAACTGGGTCTTGGCCCTGTAAGATTGTATGGTTCTTACAGTCCGAACTCCATCTTCAAAAATGATCTCGACTTTAATTCTTATAATGTTGGAATAAGATTGAGCAACTGGTAATAGTTACTTGCTCAGGTGCATACTTCTCTCCTTGTAGAGTTGGCGGAAGTATGGATCACGCAGGTCTTTGATAAAGCGAATTGCTTCACCGGTACTTTTCATCTCAGGTCCCAATTCTTTATTCACATTGGGAAACTTGTTGAAGGAAAATACCGGTTCTTTTATTGCGAAGCCTTTAAGTTTTTTCTCGAAAGTAAAGTCCGTCAGCTTTGCGGTATCCAGCATGATCTTGGTAGCAATATTCAAATAAGGAATCTGGTAAGCCTTTGCGATGAATGGCGTGGTGCGGGAAGCGCGGGGATTCGCCTCTATCACGAAGACGTCTCCATCTTTTATTGCAAATTGGATATTGATCAGCCCTTTGATGTTCAGCGCCCTCGCGATTTTTTCTGCGTACTCTTCCATAGTATGGACGATCAGCGGTGAAAGATTGAATTCGGGTAACACAGCATTGCTATCACCACTATGGATACCCGCAGGTTCAATGTGCTCCATGAGGCCCATCACGTGAAAATTTTCCCCATCAAAAATCGCATCGATTTCTGCTTCCTGGCAGCGGTCAAGAAAGTGATCAATCAAAATCTTATTATTGGGTAAATGCTTGAGCAGGCTTAAGACACCCTTTTCTAATTCTTCATCATTGATTACGATACGCATGCGCTGGCCACCAAGTACATAACTTGGACGAACGAGCACCGGGTATCCCACTTCTTTAGCAACTTCCACAGCTTCATCTGTGGTGAAAGCCGTGCCATATCTTGGATAAGGAATTCCCAGTTCTTTCAGCAGGTCACTAAACCGCCCACGGTCCTCAGCCGTGTCCATGCTATCGAATGAAGTACCGATGATTCGGATACCTTTTTCATGAAGGCGCTTCGCCAGCTTCAGTGCAGTTTGTCCACCCAACTGAACAATGACACCATAGGGTTTTTCCAGTTCAATAATTTCCCAGATGTGTTCCCAAAAAACCGGCTCGAAATAAAGCTTGTCTGCGATATCAAAATCTGTTGACACAGTCTCCGGGTTACAGTTGATCATGATGGCTTCATAACCACATTCTTTTACTGCAAGCAGGCCATGCACACAACAATAGTCAAACTCTATCCCTTGTCCAATACGGTTAGGACCACTGCCCAGTACGATGATTTTCTTTTTGGAAGAGGGAAGCGACTCGTTTCTGATAATGTCGGCGGTCATATTAATTTATTCAAAAGTGCTGTAGAAATAAGGCGTTTTTGCTTCGAACTCGGCGCTGCAGGTATCTACCATCTTATATACTCGCATGATTCCGAATTGCTTTCTCTTCTCGTAAATGTCTTCGTCCGTGCTACCGTCCTTTAAGATCCTGGCAATTTGTTCGTCACCGAAGCCAAGTTGTTTGGCTGATTGTAAAAGTTCTTTAGAAAGATCTTCAAGGTTAGTTTTCGAAAGAGCCTTCTCACAATCACAAATTTTTTGAATCTGGTAAATAAACCACCTGTCGATACCCGTAGACTCACAAATGCGCCGGACACTTATTCCAATCATCAAAGCATCTTTGATGCGGAAGATGCGGTCCCATTTTGGAATCTTGATATACTCACTGATTTCTTCACCGTACATCAGGCTCTTTCCATAGTAGCCAAGTCCAACGGCTTCATTTTCCAAACTTTGACAGGCTTTTTGAATGGCTTCGGCAAAGCTCCGGCCGATGGCCATCACCTCACCCACTGATTTCATTTGTAATCCCAATGTGTCGTCCGCGCCTTTGAATTTATCAAAATTCCAGCGGGGTATTTTCACGATCACGTAATCTAATGCAGGCTCAAAGTAAGCTGACGTCGTTTTTGTGATTTGATTTTTTAATTCATCGAGGGTAAAACCAATCGCAAGTTTCGCGGCAATTTTTGCGATAGGATACCCGGTTGCTTTGCTTGCAAGGGCTGACGATCTGCTCACCCGCGGATTAATTTCGATGGCGATTATATCTTCTGTTTGTGGATTAAGGGCGAACTGTATATTACAACCGCCGGCGAAATTGCCCAGGTCCCGCATCATGGCAATAGCCGTATTGCGCATATTTTGAAAAGCCGTATCGCTCAGGGTCATCGCCGGTGCAACGGTAATGGAGTCCCCGGTGTGTACACCCATCGGGTCAAAGTTTTCCACCGTACAGATGATCACTACATTGTCATTACTGTCGCGTAAAAGCTCCAACTCAAATTCTTTCCAGCCGAGCAGGGCCTTCTCTACCAAAACTTCGTGTATGGGTGAAGCCGTTAGTCCGCGATTGAGGGCTTCATCAAGATCTTCTTTTGTATGTACAAAGCTTCCCCCGGTACCACCGAGTGTGTACGACGGCCGGATCACTAAAGGAAAACCAATCTCCTGCGCAAATTCTTTTCCTTCAAGAAAGGAATTTGCTGTCCTGGCAGGCGCCACATGGATACCCATCTCGATCATCCATTGTCTGAATTTTTCCCGGTCCTCCGCTTTTTCTATGGCTTTGATATCAACACCGATCAATTTTATTTTGTTCTTTTCCCAAATGCCCAGTTCGTCACCTTCTTTACAAAGATTGAGGGCTGTTTGTCCGCCCATCGTACCAAGTACCGCATCGATCTCATTTTCCTCAATGATCTGTTCAATGCTTTCTACCGTGAGTGGCAAGAGGTACACCCTGTCCGCCATCATCGGGTCGGTCATGATGGTGGCCGGGTTGCTATTGATCAGGATTACCCTGATCCCTTCTTCACGCAGGCTTCGGGCGGCTTGCGTGCCCGAGTAGTCAAATTCACATGCCTGGCCGATAATAATAGGGCCGGAGCCAATGATGAGTACGGTGGAGATGGAAGAATCTTTCGGCATTTTCTATAATAAAAAATTGCCGCAAAAGTAAAATGAAATGTTGACAGACCCTCGAGAAATCTGAAAGAACCCGGTGTAAGAAAAGGATAGTAGCTTCTTAAATGAGGCAAAATAAAACAGGCTTCCGAAAAAGCCTGTTTTCCCCCGGTATTGAAAAGAGTTTAGAGCAGGTATCTTTTGTCTGATCCGTAAAAGTCGCGATACATTTTACGAAACACATATAGCTTATCGATCCAGGCCTTGTCGCCTTTAGATTTTACTTCACCCATAAATTGTTCAACTTTTTCCACAGTATTCTCAGCATCATCCAACAAATCACTTGTTGTCTTCTTTAAATGATTCAGAAATTCATCTCTCTCCTCCTTTGGCATGCTATAGAATTTTAAGAGGGCAATTCCGATAGAGGCTCCAAGAATCAATGCAGCCACTGTACTAGACTTATTCATATAAAGTATTTTAAAAAATTTGGGTGTTAATTTGTAAGATTATGAAGATGCTATTTTTCAAAGATTACAGCATACATAAACCGTTCCTATTTTTTTTATTGCTGACCTTTACACTCACAGCTGGTGGCCAGGTGCTGCCGGAAAATCGCTATCCAAAAAATTATTTTATTTACCCGGTGGAAGCGAAGATTGGGCTTGCGGCTAACTTCGGTGAGCTACGACCCAATCACTATCATATGGGGCTGGATTGCCGGACAGACCAGGCAGAGAATAAGCGGGTACTTGCCGCTGCGGATGGATATGTTGCCAGGGTAAAGGTGGAGCCTTTTGGCTTCGGCAAAGTGATTTACCTCAATCATCCAAACGGTTTAACGACGTTGTATGCACACCTGAACGATTTCTTTCCAGGGCTTGAGGACTATGTTGTAGCGCAACAATATAAGCAGGAAACCTGGGCTATCGACCTCGAAATTCCTGCGGATCTTTTCCCCGTAAAGAAAGGACAGTTCCTTGCCCGCAGTGGAAACTCCGGAGGGTCGCAGGGGCCGCACACCCATTTTGAAATCCGCGATACAAAAACAGATAAGGTTTTAAATCCTTTACTCTTTGGTTTTCCCATACCCGACAATGTACCGCCAACGATTGTACGCCTGGCTATGTATGACCGGTGCACCAGTACATATAGCCAGTCTCCGAAATTATACAGTTTGAAAAAAACCGGCAGCGGGTATGCGACTACGTTACCCGTCATCACCTTCAATACAGATAAGATAAGTTTTGGAATTTCTGCAAATGATAAGGTTTCCGGTTCTGGAAATCCAAATGGTATTTATGCAGCAGTATTGTATTTGGATGGCCGGGCTGTGAACTCGTTTGTACTTGATAGCATCAGCTATGATGAAACGCGATATTTGAATGCCCACATTGACTACAGGACCAAGGCACGCGGTGGCGCTTACATTCAGCATCTCTCACGGTTGCCCGGATATCCACCATCAGTCTACCATGACATTTCAGGAGATGGAGTGATTGAATTAGATGATGACAGTACGCATGATGTTCGGATAGATGTTTATGATGCCAACCGCAATCTTTCACGTCTTGATTTTAAAATTAAAAAAGGGATTATCAGGGAAAACGGGAACATGAAGGATACAGCTTCGCTCTACCAGCGGTCCGAGTTCCGGCCAATGTTTGCCAATATGTTTGAAAGTGAGAACCTCCAGTTGTTCTTAAGCCCTGCCGACCTTTATGATTCTGTAGAATTTCAATATTCGTCCACCGTTTCTACGGCGAAAAATTCTTATGCTGACAAGTTTACCGTCCTCTCCGGGGAAATACCTTCTCATGGCTACTTTACAATAAAACTTAAACCTAAAGAAGAAGTGCCTGATTCCCTTGCGGACAGAATGATCATCAGGCGTACCTGGGGCAGCAAGGAAGATATTGTAAAAGCCACGCCGGAAAACGGCTGGTATACCGCACGCTTCAGGGACTTTGGTAATTTCGAATTGCTGGCTGATGACGACCCTCCTGTTATTGGGGGATTCGCCGATAATGCTAATCTTTCTACATATTCCCGCATCACTTTTATACCGAAAGATAACTTCGAAGAAATGAAAAATTTTTCGGCGGTGCTTGATGGTAAGTGGCTGCGGTTTACCAACGATAAAGGCAGGGCGTTTATTTACAAGTTTGATGAACATTGCCCTCGGGGTAAGCATGAACTCGTTGTGAGTATTGAAGACGAGGCGGGCAATGTCGCGGTAAAAACTTTACACTTTACAAAATAACACTGATGCAATTACAAGAGGGCGAAAAAGCACCCGACTTCAAAGCGAAGGACCAAAATGGTAAAACAGTTTCCTTAAAGGATTTAAAAGGCAACAAGGTGATCCTGTACTTCTATCCTGAAGATGATACACCTACGTGTACGATGGAGGCTTGTAATTTAAGAGATAACAATGCAGTCCTCCAAAAGAAAGGCTTTACCATTCTTGGCGTAAGTCCTGATGATGAAGCAAAGCATAAAAAGTTTGAAAAGAAATACAACCTGCCTTTTACGTTACTTGCTGATCCGGGAAAAAAGATCATTGATAAGTATGGCGTGTGGGGAGAAAAGAATATGTATGGCCGCAAGTATATGGGTCTTTTGCGAACGACCTTTGTAATCGACGAAGAGGGTAAAATTGCAAAAATTTTCCGCAAGCCAAGATCTAAAATGCATGCGGAGGAAATATTGAAGGCATGGGAAGCAATGAAATAATCTCGCCTTATCTTGAAGG
>JBBQSI010000031.1:0-14328 GCA_038213975.1 Chitinophagales bacterium | reverse complement strand
TAGAAGGATGCGAGGTAATAAGGTCAGCAATCTTTTTTGCCTGGTCCAAAAACCTGCTATCACCTGTTTCCCGATAGCTCATCGTGAAGCCATAAAGTCCCCAGGCCTGGCCCCTTGCCCAGGTTGAACTGGGATTCAATCCCTGGAAATTATCTTTTTTGATGACGGCCCCCGTTGTAGGATCAAAATCCACGACATGATAAAAACTGTTATCAGCCCGGACATGATTGGCGATGGTAGTAAGTGCATGTTGAGTGGCAATGTTGGAAAAGGCAGGGTCACCGCTTTCTTTAGAAGCCCAGAACAGTAATTCTAAATTCATCATGTTGTCAATGATCACGGGACAAGTGTAGCGGGCGTTGTTACTCCATGACTGTATTGCTCCGATAGTTGGATTATAGCGCTTCGAAAGCGAGGAAGCAGCCTGCAATAATATGTACTTGTAACTGTCATTGTTATTTAATCGTAACCCATTGCCGAAACTGGAATACATCACGAAACCTACATCGTGGGTGCTGGTATTATACTTTTGGCCCTCGAGTCCGGCCGTCCACTCCTGTGCCTGCGTTTTCCAGGTATCCTGTTTGGTATATTCATACATCAGCCAAAGCTGACCGGGGAAAAATCCACAAGTCCAGTCGCCAGGGTTTACACGTTTGATAGTACCATCATAATAGACACTTCTTGGATAGGAAGATTTATTAGGATATGCCTGGGCGTTAGATAATTGAGTTATCGACGTCGCAATGGCGTTATCGAGGCTCGCATTTTGGGAAAAGGCTTCTCCAAAGAAAAGTCCTGCAAGGAAGCAGGGAAATAAAATTGGCCGGATAGTAAATCGAAGCAAGTTCATTGGGGTAGTTTGAACCATTTAATGACCGTTTGAAAAATCAGCAACGGCGATATATGCTTAAATCAAATTATTTCTGTAGATAACAGTGTCTAAATTTTTCAGGAGGATAATCAGGCAAGTAATGAAAGAGCAATTTAGAAAGAAATCCGTTACAATTCCAACAAAATTTTATTTGCAAAGGAGTGAGATTTCACGATCACTGATGCTTGCAATCAGCATCAGTTCATCAATCTAAACAGAGCGATAGCGCGCTAAAGCAAAACAGGATCCTGTTGCTTTTTTCAAACTGCACCCCGGGCGTTTCCCGCTCTGGCATGCAAAAGACCTCGATAAAGAAACAATGAATCCCGCGGAAGTAGGCACGGGTGTCGTAGATTTCAACGCATCTTTGATAATGCCGGCGAGTCGGGGATGAAATATTTTTTCGTGGAGCAGGACGGCGCTCCCGAGCCGATGCAAAATGTGACGAACAGCTACAACTACCTGCATAAGATGTTGGGGTAAAAGAAATTCAAAAGTTGATCTTCTTCAAATCGGCACAGGCATACTCTCGTGCCGATTTTTATTTTCCGAAAAAAAGCCGACGGATCGCGACGCCCGTCGAGATGCTCTGAACCCGGCTTTTAGATTTTCGCTCCATAGATTTCATTGATCACATCATAAAATCTATCAATTATAGCTATATGCAGGTTTTCGTAAATTTGATCCCTTGTCCAAATAAAAAAATTTTACAAAATGGAAAATAACAAACATCACGACGAGTCAGCAAATCATGTGAGTTGGGAAGTGAATGAGTCAAGCAAATGTCCCTTCATGGGCGGCGCTGTCAAATTCACTGCCGGTACCGGGACTTCCAATCGGGACTGGTGGCCAAACCAATTGAGCCTGAAAATCCTTCGCCAACATGCTTCTGTCTCTGACCCGATGGATAAAGACTTTAATTATTCAGAAGAATTTAAAAGCCTGGATCTCAAAGCGGTGAAGCAGGATCTTTTTGAATTAATGACAAAATCCCAGGATTGGTGGCCTGCAGACTATGGACATTACGGGCCTTTCCTGATACGGATGGCATGGCATAGCGCCGGCACTTATAGAATAGGTGACGGCCGTGGGGGAGCAAGTTCAGGCACGCAGCGCTTTGCTCCTTTGAACAGTTGGCCGGACAATGCAAATCTTGATAAGGCACGCCTGCTGCTGTGGCCGGTGAAACAGAAGTATGGCAGAAAGATTTCCTGGGCAGACCTGATGGTGCTTGCGGGCAACTGTGCGCTGGAATCAATGGGTCTGAAAACTTTTGGGTTCGGTGGTGGCCGTGAAGATGTATGGGAGCCTGAAGAAGATATTTACTGGGGCTCTGAAGGAGAATGGCTGGGTGACAAGCGCTACTCCGGTGACCGTGAATTGGAAAATCCCCTGGCTGCTGTGCAGATGGGGTTGATTTATGTAAACCCAGAAGGACCCAATGGAAATCCCGACCCTGTTGCTGCAGCCAGGGACATCCGGGAAACTTTCGGCAGGATGGCGATGAATGATTATGAAACCGTTGCCCTTATCGCCGGTGGACACACCTTTGGTAAAACGCATGGTGCCGCACCTCCGCAGGAACATGTTGGCAAAGAGCCGGCAGGGGCAGGCCTGGAAGAGCAGGGCCTCGGTTGGAGAAATACTTTCGGCAAAGGCCACGGCGTCCATACAATTACCAGTGGACTCGAGGGTGCATGGACAACCTCCCCTACCAAATGGAGCAATAACTTTTTTGAAAACCTTTTTGGGTTCGAATGGGAACTCACCAAAAGTCCCGCTGGTGCCTACCAGTGGAAACCAAAAGATAATGGGGGCGCGGGAACCGTTCCCGATGCGCACGACCCTTCCATTAAACACGCACCATTTATGCTGACTACAGATATCGCGCTGCGAATGGATCCTGCTTACGAAAAGATCTCGCGGAATTTCCATGAGAATCCCAATGAATTTACAGATGCTTTTGCCAGGGCCTGGTATAAATTAACACACCGCGACATGGGACCGGTCGTGCGTTATCTCGGCCCTGAAGTGCCGGATGAAGAATTGATCTGGCAAGATCCTATACCCGAGGCACACTATACCCCTGTTGACGAAAACGATATCGATGGCCTGAAAAAACAAATCCTTGACTCCGGACTATCTGTTGCCGAGCTCGTATCTACTGCCTGGGCTTCAGCTTCCACTTTCCGTATCTCAGATAAAAGAGGTGGTGCAAACGGGGCCCGCCTTACTCTTGAACCTCAAAATCACTGGCAGGTGAATAACCCGCCACAGCTTGAAAAAGTGCTTGAGAAGCTGAAAGCAATTCAGACAGAGTTCAATAGTCGACAGCAGGGCGATAAGAAAGTTTCGCTCGCGGATATGATCGTCCTTGCCGGAGATGCCGCCATCGAAAAAGCGGCAAAAAATGCTGGCAATGAAGTGCAAATTCCATTTACACCAGGTAGAACAGATGCTTCAGCAGAACAGACAGACGTGGAGGCATTTGCAGCGCTGGAGCCGATCGCTGACGGCTTTCGTAATTATATCAGGCGTCACAACAGTTTATCTGCTTCTGGCGAAGAAATGTTGGTTGATAAATCGCAATTACTAACGTTGACCCCGCCGGAAATGACGGTACTTATTGGGGGGATGCGGGTACTTAATACAAACTATGATC
This sequence comes from Chitinophagales bacterium, assembly GCA_038213975.1. GTDB lineage: Bacteria > Bacteroidota > Bacteroidia > Chitinophagales > Chitinophagaceae > Ginsengibacter. Next base: position 10,792 of record JBBQSI010000031.1, on the reverse strand, counting down.
AATCAAAGCGCGGTGTTTTTACGGATCGTCCTGAAGTATTGACAAACGACTATTTTGTAAATCTTCTTGACTTGAATACCACGTGGAAAGTCACCTCCGATACACAACATGAATTCCAGGGCACTGATCGTTCCACCGGGAAACCCAGGTGGACAGGGTCTCGGGTTGACCTGATCTTCGGTTCGAATTCAGAGCTTCGTGCCATTGCTGAAGTGTATGGCTGCTCAGATGCGCAAAACAAATTTGTGAAAGATTTTATAGCAGCCTGGACAAAGGTGATGAACCTCGATCGGTATGATTTAGCGGGAGACAAAGACCGGGAGGCTGTTGGCAAGGAAGAGCAGGCCGTCGCTTAGTAAAGCACTTTTAATAGATATCTATTCTGGCGCAAGTCTTCGGACTTGCGCCTTTTTTTTAATTTCCACAGCTGGCCGTGGTATTCCGGGCAATGAGATTTAGGAAATTGTCTGAGATAATAGTTAATACATCGCCCGTCCGATCGCTCAATGTTGCAATAGAAGCTACCGTACGCGAATAGTCAAATGTAATCGGTTCAATCCGGTATTTTCTTCCCAACAATTCTCATTTGCGAGGTGTATACTGTAAGCCAGCGACGCCCTAAAAGTGGTACCCTCCGGCCAATAATGGAAGTAAAGACATTTTGAAAAAGTTCACTATTTAGCTAACTTTGTTTTGTGGGGCAAAACTTCATTCGAAGCATCTATTATTTTAAACATTACTACCTGGAGTTTTTCGACAGGCAGACAAAGGATGTCCAAAAGAAGTTTAACTGGACACTACAACTTATTGCGACCATTGAGCGGGTTCCTTCAAAATACTTTCAGCACATGGAAGGAACGGATGGGATTATGAAATCCGGGTTGAAGTTGTAAGTAATATTTTCAGAGCCTTTGCTTTTTTTGACGAAGGACAATTAATTGTAGTGGCAAATGCCTTTCAGAAAAAAACGCAGAAAACACCGAAAAATGAACTCAAATTAGCTAAACAAATTAAAAAAGAGTACTTCGATGAAAAGTCAAAAAAATAAAACACTCACTTCATTTGCTGACCATCTTGACAACCAATTTGGAAAATGTGGAACAAAAAAAAGGGAAACTTATGAACAGGAGTTTGAGGCATTTAAGATTGGTGTGCTTATACAAGAAATGCGGGAAAAACAAAACCTGACCCAGGAGCAACTTGCGGAAAAATGTGGTACAACAAAGTCATATATTTCCCGGATTGAAAACAATGCAAGTGACATCCGCCTTTCGACCTTGATGCGTATAATCCGGGAAGGACTTGGTGGGCATTTGAAATTAACTGTTTCTGCATAATGAAATGCACGAACCGCTTACAGGAGGTTTGGCAGCTGGCTGATGGATATACAATCGGCTATAGTTCTCTATGATCTTCGGTTCAGGCAGACAGTTTTTCACTCAACCCTTTGTTATTATCTTCATCGTTAGTAATTCTATTGGGCTGAAGTACCGGGCTCGCAATTTTAAAAAACCAGGTCATTGCCAAGCCCTGACGTAAGCAGTAATGAGCTTACAGCTCTCAATTCAGAGATATTTTCTAGTGTTATGTTAAGCATACATTGTCAATTTCCCACGAAGACGCAAAGATCCATACTGGCGCAGGTCTCCGACCTGTGACTGTCCGTTACTGAAAATGTTCCAGGCCATGCTATCCGTATGAACTATCAATTTTATCCTCGTCATAGTGTCCAGGTTTATTAATCAAGATCCAATAAACCTTTGCCATTCCTTACTAGCGCAGGTCTCTCTTACTGGCGCAGGTCTCCATACTGGCGCAGGTCTCCCGACCTGTGACTTCCGTTACTGAACATGTTCCAGGCCTTGCCATCCGTATGAACTATCAATTTTATCCTCGTCATAGTGTCCAGGTTTATTTATCAAGATCCAATAAACCTTTGCCATTCCTTACTAGCGCACGTCTCTCTTACTGGCGCAGGTCTCCCGACCTGTGACTGTCGTAACTGAAAATGTTACAGGGCTTGCTGTCCGTATGAACTATCAATTTTATCCTCTTCATAGTCGCCAGGTTTATTAATCAATTCTTACGAGATCCAATAAACCTTTGCCATTAGTATAGTAATCAATTGCACTGCTATAACGCCAATCTTGCGCCTCATTTATAAAGCCCGCCCTCACAGGATTTTCGTGCAAATAGGTGAACAGCTGAATTTGATCTCTGTATCAAGCAGTATAGGATGATTTTCATGCTCCCAAAATTGGAAGCGATAATTACTTTTATTTTTCAATCCATTTTTTTCAAATAAATCAAGCATCCAGCCTTTCCTGCTTTCCTGAGGATTGTTGATGATGGCATCGATCAATTTCATGGCAGTGAAGCTCTTTATATTTTTAATAACTAATCCCGGATTTGAATTTTTGAAAGAACAAATCATGTGAAAATGATTTGGCATTAAAACCCATGCATGTATCTGCAGGCCTTGTTTCTCCTGGCAAAATCAAAAACTATCCAGGAGAATTTCCTTATAGATATCCCTTGTGAAGACATCTACCCAATCTACAACTGTTGAAGTGATAAAGTACACACCCTGTATGTCACTGAATTTGTATTTAGAACTCATCTTATAAAGCTATTCCAAACAACTTGTCCAGGGAAATCAAATATTGCATTTACAAATTGAAACGGAGTAACGAATTGGCACAGGTCAGAGACCTGCGTCAGTGAAAGAAAGGCCACCCCACCACACTCCTACTTTTTAATCGCCCACGCCATACCGTCGGGCACACCGCCAACTTCAAGCTTCCCTTTCACTTCTAATGTTTCCAGGTCAATAATTGAAATATAATCATCTGCAGAACAGGCGACGAAAGCCCGGGAACCTTCAGCATCCATCAAAATACCCGCAGCGCCGCTGCCGGGTTTTAGCCTCTTTATCTCTTTTCTTGTTGTGGCTTCATAGATAGTGAGTTCACCGGAACGCAAACTCGAAATAAAAACCCTGCTTCCGTCGGGCGTAAATTTTACGCGATTGGCACCTTGCACATTCGCCTCAATTTTTGCATCAGCTTTTTTTTGAGCGAGATCAACAATGAAGATGTAGCCATCATTTGAGGAAGCGGTCCATAATTCTTTCCCGTCAGGCGAAACATCCATGCCTTCGCAGCCTTTTGAAACAGGTACGATTGTGTGCTGCCAATTATTTCCTGGTGGCCTCCCGGGAGGCGCATTAGGGCCAGATTGAAGTTGTTCTTGCGAGAGAATACTAACCGTACCGGCATTCATGTTTGTTGTATAAATATGCTTCGTGTCTTCAGTTACAAAAAGCATGTGGGTCCGGTCTTCTCCTGTTCCCATACTCCAGTCCAATTTGCCCGTGGCCGGATCATAGCGGCCAACCGCTTTTGAACCTTCTGCTGTAAACCAAATTTTCTCATCCACAAATGCAAGGTCATGCGGGCCGAATAGCGGCCTGGTATCGATGTCGGGTAGACGCTTTTGCGCTGCAAGGTCAATCACATTTAGCGTATGTAAACGGCCGCCACCATAAATAGTAACATAAGCCGTCTTGCCATCGGCAGAGGCAATCACTTCATGCGGGTCTTCCCCAACAGGTACCCGGCCTACCACTTTCAAAGTTGCCGGATCCACAATTGCCAGCACATGATCAGCCTTGGACAAAGCGAGCAAGCTTCTTTGCGGAACAGATTGCGCGGAACAGCCAATGGTTAAAATTGACAACAATAAATTGAGCGGGAAAAATCTGCCCCTTACTTCCAACACTTGCTTGTTCATTACACTTAATTTTTAGAGATAAATTCAGATTATCATTTGCTTGTTTGATCGAAGTAAAAAATCACCGGATAGCTTTTTTTCCATAACCAGGGACAAGAAATCTTGTTTTAAAATATCATGCTATTGGGTAAACTGCCCGAAATGCCAGAGAATACCGGAAGGATCGTGTAGAAAACACTCTCTTCCCCAGTCATAAGTCTTTATTGCCGTCAGCCTGACACTCGGATATTTTTCTGCCAGGTTAGAAGCAGTCAATTCGTTCCAGTAATAGTCAACATCTTCCACTTCCATGAAGATCATTGAGTTGTCGATCCAGTCTTTTATGTAATAGTTCTGCAGGTAAAAAGCCACCCCCCCTGCTTTAAAGACACTCATATTTTTATCCAACACTGTCTCCCGGAATCCAAGGTCGCGGTAAAAATGCCGGGACGTTTCAAAATCTTTTGCACCGATGAATGGTCGAATAGAAGTGGCTTTATGATCCATTGTTCTAACTGTTAGTTTTTGTAAAATTAGCTGATTGATTTTTTTTCAAATAATATCCTGTATACACATTGGCGATCCTGAGGATCTTCAATTTTTTAATGCATGATTTGCTTATCGTAACTTAGTATGAACAACAGCATTGAACATCTTATAAATTGAAACCTATGACAGCAGTTTCAAGACGCAGCTTCATAACCTCAACGGGTAAAGCCGGGGTTGCCCTATGGCTTGGCCTTTCGTATAAATGGTCTGAGGCCTCCCCCGCGAATGACGCGATTTCAAAAAATTTCACTCCTTTTATTCTTGTTGAATCCACCGGTGCCATCACCATTTTTAATATAAAACCGGAGATGGGCCAGGGAACATTTCAATCTGTACCGGCCTTGCTGGCTGAAGAATTTGAAGTGAGCCTCGATAACGTGCAGATCAAAAACACCAGTGGCGAAAAACAATTTGGCGACGGTCAGAGAGCGGGAGGCAGCGCATCTATACGCACAAACTACACTGAGTACCGGAAAATGGGCGCCTCGGCAAAAGCAGTTTTCATCACGGCTGCGGCCAAACGGTGGCTCGCAGATGAGTCGGACTGCTACGCTGAAAATGCGAGGGTGTTTCACCGGCCGACAAAGAAATCTTTTACCTATGGCGATCTTGTCGCCGATGCTGCCAGGCTGGAGCTTCCGAAAGAACCTGTGCTGAAAGATCCTAAAGATTTTAAGATCCTTGGCAAAGCATCTAAGCGACCCGACGTTCCTTTGAAAACAAACGGAAAGGCCATTTTTGGTCTTGACTGGAAAGTGCCGGGCATGCTTTACGCCAGCGTGGAAAGATGCCCCGTGATCGGTGGCAACCTCAAATCCTTTGATGCTGCAGAGGCATTGAAAATGCCGGGCGTAAAGAAAGTTGTAAAAGCAGAGAGGATCATGGGCCGGTATAATTCTACCGGCGTAGCAGTGGTGGCCGATTCATATTGGAATGCCCAACAGGCACGTAAGAAGTTGAAGATCGACTGGGATTATAACGGGCACGAAGCATTTAATACCGATGCATATGAAGAGCATCTCCGCCAGCTTGCAAACGAAGAAGGTTTGCCCGATAAAAAAATTGGTGACGTGCAGAGCCTAAATCTGCCATCCGAAAATGTCGTGGAAGCTTTTTATGAAACTCCAATGGTAGCACACCATACATTGGAAGTGATAAATTGTTTGGCGGAAGTGAAGGGTGATAAGGTAGAAATCTGGACCTCTACGCAGGTTTCGGGTTCTCTCACCGGAAGCGGCGATAATGATCTTCACAAGCACATAGGTTTTTTGCCTGAAAATATCACCCTGCACAACACTTTCGTTGGCGGCGGCTATGGCCGCCGGCTTTACATTGACTATGTAATTGAATCGGTGAATATTGCAAAGCAGGTGGATGCGCCTGTGCAACTTGTCTGGTCACGGGAAGACACGACCGAACAAGGGCCTTTCCGGCCAATGACCTTTTCGAAACTTAAAGGGGGTTTCGGAGATGACGGAAAACTGGTTTCCTTTGAACACAAAGTGATTAGCCCCTCTTACCGCGAAGCCATGAGCAAAGAATATGATTTAGCAAAGGTAGATGGCACCATGGTGGAAGGCATTGCAGAACAGGCTTATGAAATTCCCAATATTGAGACTTCTTACGTGCGTGCAGATTTCCACGTACCGATGGCTGCCTGGCGCTCTGTTACCAGCTCCACGCTCGCTTTTGCGCATGAATGTTTTATGGATGAACTGGCTGCCAAAGCAAAAAAAGATCCGCTGGAGTTCCGTTTATCCCTTCTTTCAAAACCATCTGACCTCAAACGCGTTTTAGAAAAAACCAAAGAATTTTCCGGATGGGAAAAACCTTTGGGAAAAAATAAAGGCAGGGGCATCGCTCAATGGGAATTTTTTGCAGGATTATGTGCGCAGGTCGTGGAGGTGACTTATAATGAAGACAAATCCATTAAAGTCGACAAAGTCTATGCAGTGATTGATCTTGGTGAAGTTGTAAATCCTGACAATACAAAAAACCAGGTGGAGGGCGCTGTCATCATGGCGTTAGGAGCCGCCACTAAACCTGGAATCACATTCAAAGATGGAAAAGTAATGCAGCACAACTTTTATGATAATCCTATGGTTCGCATAAATGAAGCGCCTGATGTGGAAGTGCTCATATTGACAGACGGGGATAAAATTAAAGGCGTTGGTGAACCTGGCTTGCCACCTTTCGCACCAGCCCTGGCGAATGCCATCTTTGCCGCAACGGGCAAGCGTATACGCAAAATGCCTTTTGACCTCACAACATTTAATTTTTATCAGTTGCAAGACTTGCCGCAGCTTCTCTAAACCCGCAGCTCTAAAAACACCTTTGACGCCAAAGCAAATGAAGGAACTGAATGATATCTTAAAAGCTTACGACAAAGCCAGCAGCGCAGGGCAACAGATGGCACTGGCGACCGTAGTAAAAGTGGAAGGTTCTTCTTACCGGAGGCCGGGCGCCCGTATGCTTGTAACGGACGACGGCCAACTAACGGGCGCCATCAGCGGTGGCTGCCTGGAAGGAGACGCAAAAAGAAAAGCGTTGATGGCTATCGCTTCAGGTGAAAATAAACTGGTGACCTATGACACCACAGATGAAGATGATGCAAAATTCGGCGTGCAATTAGGCTGCAATGGCATCGTTCATATCTTGTTTGAGCCGTTAGGCGATTCGAAAAAACGCACTCCCATAAAGTTGCTAAAGCAGGTGGCTGATTCAGGAAAAGTATCGGTCATTGCCACTTTGTTCTCTTTCGGCTCACCGTTACAGTTAGGCACGTCATTATTGCTCAGGGATGGCCGCTTGAGTTCCATTATTGATTCAGAAAAGGCGGACATCATATCACCTCACATGGATGTTGCATTCCAAAATGGACAATCTTTTTTCGTGGCTGTTGATATTAATAAAGAACAGCAGGAAGCTTTTATCGAATACGTCTTGCCAAACATCTGCGTAGTGATTGCCGGTGCCGGCAACGATGTAATGCCGCTTTCAGAAATGACGGCCGTACTCGGTTGGGACACGATTATAGCAGATGGCCGCCCGGCGCAGGTGACAGCGACCCGGTTTCCAAAAGCACACAAACTCATCAGGGCAAACGCTGAAGAACTGCTGGATGAGATCCGTGTGGATGAAAGAACAGTTTTCCTGCTCATGACACACAATTACAATTATGACCTCGAACTGCTTTCACGATTGCCGGCAACGCCAACAAGATATATTGGTGTGTTAGGCCCAAAGAAAAAACTCGACCGCATGTTGGCTGAGCTTTCCGATCGCGGACAGCATTTTTCAGAGGAGGAACTTTCCAAAATTTATGGTCCTGTCGGACTTGACCTCGGAGCGGAAACAGCGGAAGAGATTGCGTTGTCCATCGTCTCAGAAATTCAATCAGTCTTTGCCAATCGTACCGGAGCACCCCTGCGACAGAAAACCGCCCCTATTCACGCAAACGAATAATTATCATGAAAACCACGGCAGCTATCATCCTTGCCGCAGGCGGGTCCTCCCGCCTCGGAGAGCCAAAGCAATTACTTTTGTATGATCAAAAGAACCTGGTAAATAATATCATTGATGCAGCCCTCCCCGCCTGTGACCCTGTTGTTTTAGTGGTCGGCGCGAATAAGGAAGGAATATTGGCTTCCTTAGACGATAGGAAGATTTTAGTAACAGAAAATGAGCATTGGCAGCATGGAATTGCTTCCAGCATACATGCAGGGCTTGAAAAATTAGGCGAAACAGCGCCCGGTACAAAACAGTTTGTTATCGCCGTTTGTGATCAACCTTTTGTGACCACTTGCCTTTTACAGCAACTTATGGAGGCGGCTGAAAACTCAGGGAAAAGAATTGTCGCCTGCCAGTATGCCGATACGCTCGGTACACCGGTTTTATTTGATAAAAAGTATGTGAAATATTTGAAAGCGCTCAACGGGGACGAGGGAGCAAAAAATCTACTCAAGCGCTTCCAGGATGATATCGAGGTCGTTTCATTTCCCCTTGGTAACTTTGATGTAGATTCTCAGGAAGATTATAAACTGTTGCTAACAGTCACAAAAGAAGCCGGTACTGATGATTAAGGATACATTTGAAAGAGTTCACGACTATTTGCGGATTTCCCTCACCGACAATTGCAATTTGCGTTGTTTCTATTGCATGCCGGATGAGGACTACGATTTCACGCCGGTTTCAAGGCTTATGCAGCCTTCGGAGATAGAGACCATTGCCGGCATTTTTGTAAAGGAGGGAGTAAAGAAAATTCGGCTCACCGGGGGCGAACCATTTGTACGGAAAGATGCACAGCAAATCATCAGTTCACTGGGGCAACTGCCGGTAGAACTGGCTGTTACTACTAACGGTATACGCATACACGATATGCTACCCTCATTGCGGGAGGCAGGCGTTCGTCACATCAATATTAGCCTGGACACGCTGCAGCCCGAAAAATTCCACCTTATTACAAGGCGAAATCTTTTCCACCGGGTGCGAAGCAATATCGAATTGCTACTGTACCACAACTTCCCGGTAAAGATCAACGTGGTGGTGATGAAAGGACTCAACGAATCCGAAATAAACGATTTTATTGAATGGACCCGGCATGTGAATGTTCAAATCCGTTTTATAGAATTTATGCCTTTTGCCGGCAATCGCTGGACAAGTAATAAAGTTGTTTCCCTGCAGGAAATTCTTGATACCATCAGCGAACGCTATTCATTTTTGCCCGTGGAAGGTGAGAAAAATGATACTGCCAAGCGTTTCATGATTCCCGGCCATGAAGGATCTTTCGCCGTGATAAGCACCATGAGCGCTCCTTTCTGCAGTACCTGCAACCGTATGCGCCTGACTGCTGATGGGAAGTTGAAAAACTGCCTCTTCTCCAAAAGCGAAACAGATTTGCTAACCGCCTTACGAAATGGCGAAGACATTCTGCCATTGATCCATGAAAATATTTTATCTAAAAAGAAAGAATTAGGCGGCCAGTTTTCCGGTAGCATGGAAAATTTGAATGCTGATGATATTGAAAACCGTAGCATGATAACGATCGGTGGATGAGCAAAGCGGGGAAGAATATGATCAGCGTTGCTGAAGCAAAATTAATTATTGCGAATTTCGTCATTCCACTTTCTGCAACTGCTAAATCCCTCGCTGAAGCAGTAGACCACGTGCTGGCTGAAGACATTTTTTCTACCATTAACCTGCCACCTTTTAATCAATCTTCGGTTGACGGTTACGCTTTTGCTTTCGACGACGCAGGCAAAGACTTAACGGTAAGCTGCGAAGTGCCTGCCGGATCAAAAGAAAAAATCATTTTACGAAAAGGAGAAGCTGCCCGCATCTTCACCGGTGCCCCCGTGCCTCAGGGAGCCGATACCATCCTCATGCAGGAACAAGCCACAATAAGAGGAAAGATCTTACATGTGCCGGTGGACAAAATTAAAAAGGGAGACCATCTAAGGCTTACCGGCGCGGAAATTGCGGCCGGCCAATTAGCCATAGAAAAATATTCAGTGTTAACGCCTGCTGCAATTGGATACATCGCCGGACTTGGCAGGCCTGAAATCCTCGTTTATCCCATGCCGGTAGTTGGTATCATCCTTACAGGGCAGGAACTGCGAAAGCCCGGCGATGCTATCGATCACGGGCAGGTGTATGATTCTAATTCTTTCATGTTGACCGCAGCGCTCAATACCGCTGGTGTCACTGCTATTCATACTTATTATGCCGATGATAATTTGGAAGCCACAACAAATGTGCTTTCCCAGTCACTCGAATTATGTGACTTGATTTTATTGGTTGGCGGTATCAGTGTAGGCGATTATGATTTTGTATTGGAAGCGACAAGGCAGAATGATGTAGAACAGTTTTTTCATAAAGTAAAGCAACGCCCCGGCAAGCCCGTGTTTTTTGGAATGAAAGACAATAAGCCTGTTTTCGGTTTACCAGGAAATCCTTCGTCTGTGCTTACCTGTTATTATCAATATGTTTATCCTGCATTGGGCAGCCTGACCAATAGACAGCTTCGGTTGCCGGAAGAAGCAGGTACGCTCAAGTATGCTTACGCCAAAAAAACCGGCCTTACGCATTTTCTCAAAGGAACTTATGAAGGCGGATGCGCGATACCGCTGGGTGCACAGGAGTCTTACCGGCTTAGTTCTTACAAAGAAGCGAATTGTCTCATTTCGCTGGATGAAGAACGCGGAGATTATTACGCCGGCGAAACCGTAAAAGTTTGCCTGCTTCCCAACTGAACGAAAAATGGCTGAAAGTTTTTACCTCTTTTATATTTTACTTTTCGTGGTAGCATTTTTATATGCCTCCGTTGGGCATGGCGGTGCCAGTGGCTACCTGGCGCTGATGGCCATCTTCAGCATCGCCCCGGCAGTGATGAAGCCTACGGCGTTGATGCTTAACTTATTTGTGTCGGCTGTTTCCTTTTTCCAGTTTTACCGGGGCAAACATTTTCTTTGGA
>JBBQSI010000030.1:0-14496 GCA_038213975.1 Chitinophagales bacterium | reverse complement strand
TAAGTTGCAAATGCAGTCTACAACGCAAAATTAAGACCATTATTGAAGAGAAAACGTGGCCTTAAAACTTTGTCATTATCTTATCAACAATGCCGTACTTCTTACTCTCTTCCGCATCCATCCAATAATCACGGTCAAAATCTTCCATTACTTTGTCGTAAGACTGGCCGCAATTGTCAGCCAAAATTTTAGCTCCGAGCTGCTTCGCTTTTAATATCTGCACGGCTATAATCTCAAGATCTGAGCTTGTACCCTGTCCGCCACCACTTGGTTGATGGATCATCACTTCACCATGCGGGAAAATAAATCGTTTGCCTTTAGCGCCGCCACTGAGCAGAATACTGCCCATGCTGGCCGCCATGCCCATACAAACTGTACTCACCGGGGAAGTGATCATTTGCATCGTATCATAGATCACCATACCGCTGGTAACTACGCCCCCAGGGCTGTTTAAATAGAAAATAATTTCTTTGCCGGGTTGTAATGCTTCGAGATACAAAAGCCTATTGGTAATATCCCGGGCACTCTTGTCGTCCACTACGCCCCAAAGAAAAATTTTCCGTTGCTCGATAAATTTCTTATCAAACATCCAGCCTCCCAACATTTTTTCCATTGCATTCTCAGGCAAAGACTTCTCGGGCTCTTCTTCCTCCATCTTCATATTATTGTTATTGAAATCCATTTGATAATTTTTTCTTGTTACTTCTTGGTTTTTTTTGCGTTTGTCATAAGCACCTCATCTATGAGGCCATAATCCTTAGCTTCGTCCGCCGTCATCCAGAAATCACGGTTGCTGTCTTTTGCTACCTTCTCCACGGTTTGACCGGTGTGATCGCTTAAAATTTGATAAAGTTGATGCTTCACACGGCGTACTTCGTTCACGGTAATTTCCACATCAGATGCCTGGCCTGCCGCTCCAGCACTCGGTTGGTGCATCATCACACGCGAATGCTTAAGCGCACTCCGTTTTCCCGGCGCTCCTGCGCTCATTAACACTGCTGACATACTTGCCGCCATACCAGTACAAATAGTGGCGATGTCGGGCGAGACAAACTGCATAGTATCATATAAACCAAGGCCTGCGTAAACCGCACCGCCGGGTGAATTAATATACAACTGTACGTCGCGGGTACGATCGGTACTTTCAAGAAACAGTAATTGCGCCGTGATGATATTTGCCACTTCATCATTTACCGGATAGCCCAAAAAGATGATCCTATCCATCATCAGCCTGCTGTACACGTCCATCACTGCGACGTTCATCGGGCGTTCTTCAATAATATTAGGCGTGAGATTGGTTACATTGTGGTTCACATATCCATGCAGCATGTTACTGCTCAAACCCCTGTGCTTCACAGCATATTTTTCAAATTCTTTTGCGAAATCCATAAAACGAAATTTTTAGAAATTCTGGAACGGAGTTTCAAATATTATGCTAATGAATGAAACAAGACAAAAGGGCATGCCTCCTGCGAATATATTGAGTATTCACTTGATCGGTCAGGCAATATTTTTTAGAGAACCATTAGTGCTTAATGGTTGTGGTGATGCTGTTTTGCAAGCAATTCTTCAGAAGTTACTTCTTGTTCATCCGGGGTCACCTGTGTATCCATCCATTCGAATAGCTTTTCTGTCAGAATCTTCCGGTAGGTGCTTTCCGTTTGCTTTTCATCCTGCATCATCCGGTCAATGTAGCTATCCAGCCATGATACATCTTCACTAAGATTCATTTGGCCGAAATACTGCATCACGTCTTTCCGTAGCCGCCCGCGTAGTTCATCAGTTGTAACCGTGATGTTATTCGCCTGTAAAATTTTATCACTGAGCAACGTCCACTTGAGTTGGTTGGTAAAGGTTGGATATTCAGCTTCCACTTCTTCTTCAGACTTTTTCTTTTCACCTCCTACCGATAGCCACCGCTTCAGGAATTCATCAGGAAATTGGATAGGTGCATCCACCAGGTAATGATAGAGTTGATCGTGCATTTGCGTGCGGCTTAGCTGGTCCCATTGCTTTTGCAGGTCTTCTTTAAGAGCCTCCTGAAATGCCTCCGGCGTAGTGAGTTCCCGACCGGGGAATACCGTGTTGAAAAATTCCTCGTTCAGCTCTTTTTTTTCCACGAGTGCCACGTTCACGATAGTCATTTTGAAGAATTTCTCACCAGCGGTTGGGTCATCTTTCTCCAGGCCAAGGTCAGAGAGTATCCACTCTCTTTCCTTTTCTTCGAATGCTTTTTCTAATTGCAACACCAGGTAGTCATCCTTCTTTTTACCAATAACATCGTTTCTAAAAGATTCGGCAAAATATTTTACGAGGATGGAATTGTCTTTAGATGTGGCTTCTGGCGATACATTTCCGTCTGCATCACTTTCTTCAAAAATTACATTCAATACGTTCTCCGGTACGGTCACTTCTTCCGCATCTTTCATTTCACCATACTTCGTTACGAGTTTCTCAATTTCGTCATCGGCCATTTGATCGGAAACTGTCACTTTATAAAGTACAGGCTTGGCTTTTTGCAGGGCATCCAAAGTAATATCCGGCTTGATACCAAGTTCGAAGGGAAATTCATATTCGCCGGGGTTAGCCATGTCAATATGTGAGATATCATTTTGAAGGGGTAATGGCTGAGCAAATATTTCAGGCTTTTCCTCAGTAAGGTAATTCTGTAATTCTTTTTCCACCGTCCTCACTACCTCATCATAAAAAATGGAGGCTCCATACATTTTCTTGATCATCCCGGCAGGTACCATACCTTTTCTGAAACCTGGGATATTCGCCTTGCGTGAATAATCTTTTACTGCTTTTTCAAAAGAAGGATAATAATCTTCTTTTGACACTTTTACGATCACCTTGTCATGCAAATCGCCTATACTTTCTTTCGTAACTGTTGCCATGGAATTAATTTTAAAAAAACCGGTTGTAAATTTTGTTATCAGTTTTTTATCTATTAAAAATTCACAACCGGGGAGTGGTGCGCATGGAGGGACTCGAACCCCCACACCTCGCGGCATCAGATCCTAAGTCTGACGTGTCTACCAATTTCACCACATGCGCTTTTGGGGCGGCAAAAGTAATTGATTTCACCCAGAAAATATTTATTCAGGTGGAGATTTTAATTCTCTACCGCCGCGCGAATTAGGGGTATTTCCTAAACTCAATTTACATTTTACCAGTCCTAAATGCCTGATGAATAGTATGTAAATTCGTATCGATGGAAACTTTTGAAATTCCGAAGTACGTTTTAAATGAAGATGAAGAGAAGAAGGAAATTCTCAGGAAGTACCGTACGCTATTACGTGGGCTAAAGCCGAAATTGAAGCCTGGTGACAAAGAACTTGTCAGGAATGCCTTCGAAATTGCAGTAGAAGCGCATAAAACGATGCGGCGTAAAAGTGGCGAGCCCTACATACTTCATCCCATAGCTGTTGCAATGATCTGTGTTGAGGAAATTGGCCTCGGCGTGCGAAGCACCATATGTGCGCTCATGCATGATACGGTGGAGGATACAGATGTGACGCTGGAGGACGTACAACGCGAATTTGGTCCTGAGATCGCAAAGATCGTAGATGGCCTCACCAAGATTTCCAATGTACTGGACACCAATATTTCCCAGCAGGCAGAAAATTTTAAAAAAATACTCCTGACCCTTACTGATGATCCCAGGGTAATTCTCATAAAGCTGGCAGACCGGCTACACAATATGCGCACGCTCGAGAGCATGAAGCGCGAAAAGCAGCTAAAGGTTTCGTCTGAAACGGTGTATGTGTATGCTCCCCTTGCCCACCGCATGGGGTTGTATAATATAAAAACCGAGATGGAAGACCTGGCAATGAAATACCTGGAGCCTGATAGCTACCGGTACATTGCCCAGAAACTTGATAATACCAAACGCGAGCGCACCCGCTACATAAACGATTTCATCCGGCCAATCCGTGAAAAATTAGTGCAGGGAAATTTTGACTTTGAGTTGTATGGCAGACCAAAGAGCATTCATTCTATCTGGAATAAGATGAAGAAAAAGGGTGTGTCTTTCGACGAGGTGTATGACCTGTTTGCGATCAGGGTTATTCTAAATTCCCCTCAGGAAAAAGAAAAAGAAGATTGCTGGAAAGTGTACAGTATGATCACGGACGAGTACGTGCCTGCACCAGAAAGATTGAGGGACTGGCTTAGCAACCCAAAAAGTAATGGCTACGAAGCTTTGCATACGACGGTGATGGGTCCGGCCGGCAAGTGGGTGGAGGTGCAGATAAGGACGAAGAGGATGAATGACATTGCCGAGAAAGGCCTTGCTGCTCACTGGAAGTATAAAGAAGGTGCCAATGATGAAAATCGCTTCGATAAATGGTTCCAGCAGATCCGCGACATGCTTACTAACCAAGACACGAACTCCATCGATTTTTTACAGGATTTCAAAGTGTCATTTCTTGCAGAGGAGATTTATGTATATACGCCGAAAGGGGATGTGAAAATGTTGCCGGTTGGTGCGTCCACCCTGGATTTCGCTTTTGCCGTTCATACCGCAGTTGGAGAAAAATGCATCGGCGCGAAGGTGAACCACAAATTAGTACCGCTGGCTCATAAATTGAAAAGTGGTGACCAGGTAGAGATCATTACCTCTTCCAAACAAAAGCCCAGCAGGGAATGGATAAAGTTTGTAGTGACCACAAAGGCAAAAACAAAGATCAAAGATTCACTTAAAGAGGAGAAAAGGAAGATTGCGGAAGATGGTAAATCTATTCTCATGCGAAAACTGGATCACATGGGTGCAGCCTTCAACCAGGCAAATGTGGAAGAGCTTGCCAGTTATTACAAGCTTCCCTCTCAACTTGACTTGCTCTATGACATCGCGGTGAAGAAAATTGACCTGCAGGAGCTCAGTGAGTTCTCTGTATTGGGCGATAAAATATTGCCACCCCGAATCCAAAAAACGCCACCGGAGGAAAAGCCTGAAACTGAAAAGAAACACCACGACAAAAAAGATAATGAGCTTATCATCTTTGGTGAGACCAGTGATAAAATCATGTATTCCCTGGCCAATTGCTGTAAACCAATTCCCGGTGATGATGTGTTTGGATTTATTACGCAAGGTGAAGGGCTAAAGATTCATAGAACCAATTGCCCGAATGCTGCCCGGCTTTTATCTAATTACGGCCACCGGGTAGTGAAGACCAAGTGGGTGAAGAATAAAGAGATTTCGTTTCTTACCGGAATTAAGATTATTGGAATGGATGACGTTGGCGTTATCAATAAAATAACTAACCTCATTAGTGGTACACTTCGCATTAATATCAATGCACTCACCATTGAAGCAAAAGATGGACTTTTCCAGGGAAATATCAGGGTCTATGTTCACGACAAAGACGAGCTCGAAGACCTGGTAATAAAACTCAAAGCCCTGCCCGGCATCGAAAGTGTGGACCGGTATGACACTGAGTAAAGGATCATAACATTCTCTGCCAGCAAACTTTTTAGGATCAATTATCTTCGCCGCCAATGTATAGTTGGCTGCGCAATTTGCTATTTCTTTTCGATGCCGAGAAGGTTCACTATTTCGCTATGAACACCCTAAAAGCGCTTTGTAGCGTTCCGGTTTTTCGTAACCTGGTTGAAGGCACTTTTGTCCCGAACTCACGGGATCTTCAAACGGAAGCGTTTGGGTTGAAATTTCGAAATCCTGTAGGCCTGGCCGCGGGTTTTGATAAGAATGCAAAATATTTAAGAGAATTATCTGCACTGGGTTTTGGTTTTATCGAAATTGGGACGGTGACGCCTGTGGCGCAGGCTGGTAATATCCAACCACGGCTATTCAGGTTAAAAAAAGATAAGGCGCTCATTAACCGAATGGGTTTCAATAACGATGGCGTTCAAGAGGTGGTTTCCAGGCTAAAGGAATTTCGGGCGCGAACGGTAACGCATAAGAATAAGCGAAGTTTGCCGGTTATAATCGGCGGCAACATTGGAAAAAATAAAGTGACGCCGAACATTGAAGCGCATAAAGACTATCTCATTTGTTTCCGGGAACTTTTTGACTACGTTGATTATTTTGTCGTGAATGTGAGTTCGCCCAATACACCCGGGTTACGCGAACTGCAACAGAAAGAGGCCCTTTTTCAAATTCTGACTCCCCTTATCAACCTGAATAACACTAAAAATTCCCCGAAGCCAATTCTGCTGAAAGTATCTCCTGATCTTGACACGGAAGAATTTCGGGATATATACAGTCTTGCGGAAGAATTAAAGATTGCCGGGCTTGTTGTTGCAAACACCACAGTCAGTCGCAACGGACTTATAACAAGCAAGGCTGCGTTAGACATTATAGGAGCTGGTGGTGTAAGTGGACTTCCCCTGCGGGAAAAGGCGGAGAACTTATTGACCACGATCCAGACCACCGGGAGAAAGAAACTTCCGCTGATTTCGAGCGGGGGAATTTTTGACGGTAACGATGCCTTTGCCCGGCTAAACAATGGCGCAGTACTTGTGCAGGTATGGACGGCATTTATTTACGAAGGCCCTTCAGTCGTGCGTAAAATCTGCGACACATTGCTGCGAAATAATTTTATCCGAAAAAAATCGAATCCATGAGTCATCTCTTTACTACTGACAGTATCATCAGCTTCCTAATCCTTGTGGTCTTAGAGATTGTGCTGGGTATAGATAATGTGATCTTCGTAAGTATCATCATCAACAGGCTGCCGGAGGAAAAGCATAAGAGGGCGAGATTATTCTGGATCATAACGGGCATCATTGTACGAAGTTTGTTATTGCTTGCCCTGGGATGGTTACTGGCGCAAAAAGGGAAGCTTCTTTTTAGTGTAGCGGGAAAAGGCTTTGATCTGGCGAGCCTGGTAATGTTGGCCGGCGGCATATTTCTCATTTACAAATCTGTACATGAGATTCATCAAAAGCTTGAGGGTGATGCCGCGAGTGAAATTAAAGGTCACCGCGGAAAACTAAGCTTCTCAAACGCAATTATCCAGATCATGCTAGTTGATATGGTCTTTTCATTTGATAGCATCATCACAGCCGGAGGCACTGCAAAATATGTGGAGATAATGATCGCTGCCGTTATTATCGCCATGATCATCATGTTTACGTTCAGTCCAAAAATCGCCGCTTTCATTCACAAACATCCTACGTTTAAAATGCTGGCACTTTCTTTCCTGGTAATGATCGGTCTGAGCCTGGTGATTGAGGGATGGGCATCTGAAAAAGCCGAGGACCTTGGTTTAAAGAACTATATCTACTTTGGAATGGCCTTCTCCTTCGGCGTGGAAATATTGAATATGGTAGCGCAAAAGAAAGGAAAAGGGCACCAGGTAGAGTTGAATGAGCCACAACTGGCAAATGAAGAAAAAAAAGGAAGCGACCAGGCTCACTAACTACAAACCGTGCTCGCTCACGAGATAAACCAGGGCCGCCATATCAGCAGCACCGAGATTTAACTCCCTTTCGTCTACATTTTCGAAAGTATCTGTAGCAGCATGATGGATGTAAAAGTATCGCTGGGAGTCAGGAAGTAATTCACTTAATGCAGCACCTATTTCTTCCAGTGGCTCTATATCTGACCCACTTACCCTGCAGACATTTTATCAATACCATACGGCTCAAGCAAAGGTTGCCATGCACTAAATTTTTTCAGTTGATCGTTGCTGCCTTTAAAAATAAACCCCCGTGGTGTAAAACCGCCGGCGTCTGATTCCAGCGCAAATAATTGTTGTTCTTTTTTCTCCCGGGCGCTTTACAGGTAGGCGTTGCCACCTCTTCCGCCATTTTCTTCATTTACAAACAACACAGCCCGAATTGTTCTTTTCGGATGAATATCCAGAGCTTTGAGGCGCCTAAGGACTTCCATGCTTTGTAGCACACCCAAAGCATCATCGTTAGCCACCTTCTGCAAGATCCCAGCTGTCTAAATGTCTTCCAGCTGTGATAATCTCTTCAGGATGGTCGCTCCCTTTTATTTCTCCAATTACATTGTAGCCGGTTGTGTCCGGGAGCATGCGGCGTTTTGTCTTAAACCAAACACTACTAACCTTATTTTTCTTCAAATGGCTACTCAGCAATTCTGCGTCATTGGTGCTAATGGCAACCGCTGGAATTTCTGGAAAAGAATCATTGTAAATCGTCAATCCGATATGAGGATAGTCGTTTAGCGTGGTGGATAATGAGCGGACGATCGCGCCAGTTGCTCCATACTTTGCAGCATTTGCCGGCCCAAACACCCGGCCCTTCACACTTTCGCCGTAAGCTTTGAAAGTGGTGATATATGTCGGACTCAATTTAAAATTGAAGAACACTATTTTCCCTGTTAACTTTTCTTTCCCAAGTTGTTCCAGTTCATCCATGTCCTTCACTTCAATTACCTGCCCTTTCAGGCGTGCCGAAGGCGTAGCGACGGAATTTCCCAGCACGGTCAAATGCAGTTTGTATTGTTTATTTGCAGAGTAAAATATTTCCCTTCCTCTGTTGCGCCTCGCACGCAATGGGGACCCTGGCAAGCCTGAAGGTATACGGTATCTACACCAATAGTTTTCATCATTGCTTCAGTCATTTTTACTGACTTGTAACGATTCATTGAACCTGAGAGTCGGGGGCCGGCATCTTTACATATTCGGTCGTATAGGCGGTGGCGTTAGTCATCGTTTCGTCAACGATACGTTTTTCCATTGCACTGTCATCTTGTTGGGCAAACGAAATAACTGCCAGTATGGTGGCCAGGGAAAATAGTAAGAACGTTTTCATAGGTCTTTAGTTATCGGGCTTCGGTCACTCTTGTTACGATGTATTTTGTATCGCCGCGCCAGGGTAGGGTGGATAATTTTTCTTTGTAATGCAGACTTACATCTCTTCCTTCCAATTTGCTTAAAGAGTCAGCCACAGCCTGGTCTGCTACCGAGAAATACCACATATTGTTTACGAGTATTCCGCCATTTACAGTACTCACCCCTCCCAGGTTCAGCTCTCCCTCATACGTTTTAAATACATAGCCTTTATGGGAGAACTTTATCAACTTGCCCGCCCTGTTTCCCTCACTGTAGGTGAAGGTTGTATTGATAATGGTGTACACCAAAAATATGAGGACGAGGGCAATTACCCCGATGTATAAAAATCTCTTCAAGGGAATTTTTAAACAAACTTAATCATTCCCGTTAAATCTGGCTCCGGCCAATGAAATTGCCGAAGCTTAAGTTGTAATTTGCCGAATATTTCAAACACTCATAGTCTTTTGGGTGTTTACAGACGAGAACTTTTAGATTATGAACATCGGAATCGTTTGCTACCCCACGTATGGTGGTAGCGGTGTGCTGGCAACAGAACTGGGCAAGGCCCTTGCGGACAAAGGGTATAACATACATTTTATTACTTACCAGCAACCCGTGCGATTAGGAGGCTTTCACGCCAACATTTTTTATCATGAAGTGCGGGTACCAACTTATCCGCTTTTCGATTACCCTCCTTATGAAACGGCGTTGGCTAGCACTATGGTGGACGTCATCATCAATCACCATGTAGAATTGCTGCATGTGCACTATGCGATTCCTCATGCCTCGGCGGCCTACATGGCGCGGCAGATCCTGGCAAAGCAAGGGAAATATGTCCCCTTTATTACGACGCTCCACGGCACCGATATCACCCTTGTTGGAAGAGATAAAACTTATTCGCCTGTTGTCACTTTTTCTATGAATGAGAGTGATGCTATCACGGCGGTATCAAAAAATCTCCGGGATGAAACCTATAAGAACTTTGCAATTGATAAAGAGATAGAGGTGATTTACAATTTCGTGGATGTGAAGCGCTTTAACCGGACGCCGATCCATGCTTTTAAGCAGGTAATAGCGCCGAACAGTGAGAGAATCTTGATGCACGCTTCAAACTTTAGAAAGGTAAAGCGGGTGCAGGATGTGGTGAAAGTGTTTGAAAAAATTAACCACGTTGTGCCTTCAAAACTGCTTTTTGTGGGTGATGGTCCCGAACGAACATATATTGAAAGCCTTTGCCGCGAGAGCCCGTCGCACGCTGACATCCGCTTCCTGGGAAGACAGGAGCAGGTGGAGGACATCCTTGCAATATCAGACCTTTTTATTTTGCCAAGTGAATATGAAAGCTTTGGCCTAGTTGCCCTGGAAGCCATGGCCGCAGGGGTGCCTGTAATTTCTACAAATTCCGGTGGTCTTCCGGAGGTCAATGAAGATGGCGTGACTGGCTTTTTAAGTGACGTGGGAAATGTAGAAGAAATGAGCAGTAAGATCATAAAGCTGTTTTCAAATGAAGAAGATTTCCTGCAAATGAAGAAAAATGCCCTGGAGCATGCCCGCAAGTTTGATATCGAAAAAATCTTACCCGAGTATGAAAACCTGTATAAAAAAGTGTTGGATGAAGTGATGAAGGCTGCGGTTTAGCGGTCTTATTTTCTAAGCCAGGATTCTGGATTTACGTTATCGCTTTCCTTCATAAGGATGAAATCTACCTGGCCCTGCCCGTCGTCGTTTGCACCTGCTTTTCCAATCGATTGACCGGTCTTTACATTGTCTCCACGTTGCACACTTGCAGAGGCCAGGTTGCTGTAAACCGTGAAGTATTTTCCGTGCTTAATGAAGATTGCCTGCCTGTCTTCAATGTAGCTAACTAAGGTAATTTCACCGTCAAAAACGGCTTTTACAGTTTCGCCAATCTTGGTACCAATCGTCACACCGGGGTTGTCATAATTTATATTGCCCGGCAATTTGTTGGCACCAAAGTGGGCAATGATGAAGCCGGTCGCAGGCCATGGCAGGGACCCCCGGTTTTTTTCAAAGTTTTCATCCAGTGTTTTTTCAGCTTCCGTAGTTACAAGTACTGAATTAGATTTTACAGGTGCCGGTGTTGCAGCCTTGGATGCGGATGGCTCGGCCGTTTTTCCAGTTTCGGAGTTCGATTTTTCTGAAGCAGCACTCGCTTTTTTCAAAGCAGCGAGCCGTTCTTTTTCCTTCTTGGCTGCTTCGGCTCTTGCTAACTGAATTTCACGGCGAATCATAGCCGTGATCATATTCTTCAATTTCGCATCCTGCTTTTTCTTAGCATTTATCTGGGACGTCAATTCTTTTTGCTGGCCTTTTATTTTGTTCACGATCGCCTGCTTATCCTGCTGCTGTTTTTCAAGAGCAGAAAGTTCCTTATCACGCTCGTCGAGCGCCTCGCTTTTCTGTACTTTATTGCCTGATAATAACTTTATTCTGTCCTCCAGCATTTGCTGTGTGCGCAGTATGTTTTCTGCCTGCGTTTCCCGGTAGCTTCGATAAGAACGCAGGTAAGTAATTCTCTTGATAGCATCGTTAAAACTGGAAGCGGAGAAAATGAAATTCATGAAATCATAATTGCTGCGATTCATATATGCGTACACCATGCTTTTTCCATACTCGATCTTGAGGGTATCTAGTACCCGGGAAAGCTTGTTGATCTCCTTTTGCGAAGTGTAAATGCTATTATTTAGCGTGCGTATTTCCCCTGTAATATTATCAATGACATTGCCCTGGAGGTTAATCTTTTTGTTGATTAGTGTGAGTCCACCGATACTTACTTTGGCGCTCTTCCTGATAGCTGAAAGCTGTTTTTCTGTTTCCGCTATTTCTCTTTTGATGCGTTCCCGTTGTTTCTGTAGCGCGTCTTTATCTTCTGTCTGGGCAAATGCACTGGCAAAAATTGTAAGTAGTAAAACAATTGATACAGTTGTTTTTTTCATCGAGCAGATATTATGTCGTCAGTACCGTTTGATGCAGGCAACGAAATAAAGTAACGATTATTTCAATTTATAATTTGGTGGTACGCTGAAGGGCATTGATAATTCCTTGTTAAACTCAACCTGTTTGTAATCAAGTGCGATTTCAATTTTTGATTTTTCTGTGATGATGATCCGGCGCGACATGGAGAACTTTTTTTCATCTGCCATTTCATAGTCATTATAGGAAATATTCGCCGTTCTGTTGCTACCGGTATTCGAATCTTCGAGCTGGCTTCGGGCAAGCAGTTTAGTATCGGCGGAAATGGTTAGAAGGTTCTTGAAGATGTCGCCAGGGGTCGATAATAAAATTTGATTGCCGGCTATTTGGTAAGAGGCAATGCTGTCTCCTACGAAAATCGGATTACCGATGAGAAGATCCTGCAACACCGGAAAAGTTAAGGGGATATGCGTGAGCTCAGACAGATAACTAAAGGGATGCTTTTCGTATTCCTTAGCGAGCTTATTGAGGATAATAATGCTATCTGGTTTGATCAAGACACGATAGGCTTCGATATTAAGAAAGGATGCATTGATTGATACCCAAAGTGCGCTGTCTTTTTGTAAACGGACAAATGCGTTAAAGTCTGGTTGTTTGCCTTTATCATCCTGGTAGTCTGTCTTAATCTTTGCACTAAATGTCCTGAAATCCAAACGCTGCCCTTGCAAGGAAACCAGGAGTTCCCTGGCAGTTGTTATTGAATCGTCTTTTATTATCTTACTCCCGCCTGGAGGATCTGTTCGACCTTGGCTACCGTTTATTTTTCTTGTCGAACGACAACTTAAAAGAGCCATCACCATAAGGGTGCACAGTATACTTATCCTTGCATATCTTTTCATCTGGAAATTTATTTGCCTGTGTGGCCAAAGCCACCTTCGCCTCTTGTTGAAGTTGTAAGCTCTTCTGCAACTTCCCATGCAGCACGCTCCACTTTTGACAAAACCAATTGGGCTATACGTTCCCCGTGCTTTACGGTAACAGGCTCGTCAGAAATATTCACGAGGATTACTTTCAATTCTCCCCGGAAATCGCTGTCCACAGTGCCTGGCGAGTTAAGGCAGGTAACACCATAATTCAAAGCAAGACCGCTGCGGGGCCGAACCTGTCCTTCGAACCCGGCTGGTATTTCTAAGAATAAGCCCGTTGGTATCAGTGATCTTTTAAGAGGAAGTATCACGACGGGCTCGCCGAGATTTGCACGGAGATCCATGCCTGCGGCGCCTTCGGTAGCGTAGTCGGGTATTTGGTTAGATGATTTGTTTACGATTTTAATAAGAATTTCAGCCATGCGGGCAAAGATAAGGGGAGAGTCTTGTGAAAGCAGGTCCAACTTTATTCTTGTGCAGAACTTAGCAAGGCATTAGCATAAGCTGCCACCCCTTCTTCCCGGCCAACGAACCCCATGCGTTCCATGGTTGTGGCTTTTACAGAAACTGAATTTTCAGTGATGTTTAGAATTCCTGCTATCGTTTCTTTCATGGCCGGGATGAAAGACTGAATTTTCGGCTTCTCGAGGCACAGCATAGCGTCAATATTTTCTACAATATATCCCTGGGTCTGTATCATATCGAAAGTTCTTTCCAGCAAAATTTTACTGTCAATATCCTTAAATTCTTGTGATGTGTCGGGGAAATGTGTGCCAATATCGCCAAGAGCGAGAGCACCCAGTAATGCATCGCAGATGGCATGCAGCAGTACATCAGCATCACTGTGGCCTTTAGCACCTTTTGAGTGCGGAATATCCACTCCTCCGATTACAAGTTTTCTTCCTTCCGCCAATTGATGAAAGTCTATTCCCAGGCCAATTCGAATTCCCATTTTTTCCGTAAAAATAAATGTCTTTGAGAAACGGATCTAATGAAAATTGTTCCACAAAAAAACCCCGCAAATTGCGGGGCATACAATTTATTCCGTTGACAATTTATTCTGCAGCGCTGGCGTCAAGATTGAATATCAAAGTAAAACGCAATGTGTTGGAAAGTGGATTCCTGTTGATACCGTTTCCTGAAGGAATGAGGTAAGAGAAATTGAGTCCAAACATATTATAGGTCAACCCTGCTCCAATAGTAAAATATCGGCGATCGCCTTTTGTTGGTGCTTCATAGAAATATCCTGCCCTGAAAGCAAACTGGTCATTATATGAATATTCTGCACCGGCTGAAACCTGGAACTCCTTGAGCTCTTCGCTAAAGCCATCAGGGGCGTCTCCGAAAGAACTGAACCAACTGGAAACCACGCCCTTTTTATAATAATCTGCCAGGCCGCTTGAATCACCCAAAGCCGGAGGTGTAGGCACCAGTAACTTGTTTAGATCTAAAGCAAAAGTCAACCTGTTCGATTCATCTACATTATTTACATAGGCTATGCCCACGCCAAGATTGGCAGGAATGAAATCTTTTTGAGAAGCATCATTAGTATAAGAAATCTTTGCGCCAAGATTTGATAAGGTAATTCCCCAATTCAACCCGGAAGTTTTTGAGTTACTCTCCGTGCCATCATGAAAAAGTGAAATATCACCAGCAACAGAATTACCTGCCCTGTATGTTGATCCATTAACCGACTGGCCACTGGCCAGGTTAGAATTAATAAATCTCAATGCAATGCCCAGGCCGAGATTGTCAGAAAGCTTACGTGAATAACCGGCATCAATGGCAAATTCACGCGGCCGGTAAGTCTGCAGATCGTTACCCAGGTTATCAGTGAATTGAATATTTCCCAGGCTAAAGTACCGGAG
>JBBQSI010000029.1:0-14658 GCA_038213975.1 Chitinophagales bacterium | reverse complement strand
AACCGAAATTAGGACGGGCTGCCTTTAACAGAATTTGTGTTGTGTTACAGGAATAGCTTAGCCCGTAAAAGGTTCGCTGCCTCAGAAATGCCGGCTTTAAGGAAAGGGCCGGTTGGCAGAGATTTTAATAGGCCTAACTCTTCCGGCAAAGTCGTCTCATTGTCCAGAAATTTGAAGACAGAGGCAGCCTTGTTTTTTCTGAATAACCGGGAAAAAATATCCTTCCCTTCCAATTTTCTTCCGGAGAGGATTCGCAGAAGCGTACTATCATAAAAGTGAAACTTTTCCGAACGGTGGTAAGCCTTGTTCAGGGAAGTTTTGCTGTTCATAGCAGCCACGATCCTATCAGCCTGCTTCTGTATGAAAGTAAATGTGTAGCCGGTGGATGGTTTAGTTTGCCCACTGGCTGCGCCAATATTATATAGACTACCCGTTTTCGCTGGAAACGATGCGTTGGTCATGGGTATTATTCCGAATTCAGTATGAACTACCTGATAGGAGTTTAGCTCTGGAATATTTCTCAGATAGTTTTTAAGTGCCTTATCATATTCGTCTCGCGGGAGCAGGTTTTCGGTGAAGAGTGTATACTCTACGAGGGCACTGCGGTTCGTCAGTGGAAGAACGTAGAAAAAGGTTGTACCATGCTCCTGGCTGACAGAAAAGTCCATTAAGGTTGCAGACGTATCATCGAAAATATCGTTCGGAGTTTCAATGATATACCCTTTGAAATGCTGTAAAAGCAGGTAGCCTTTCCTCTTTTGGCCTGTCTTACTGATGATAGAATTAAAAATCACTGTGTCTCTCCCGTACTTCAGCAAAGAATTATTTACTAAAATTTCCTGGCCATCCTTATTGAATTCTATCTCGGCCTGCAAAAAGGAAATGTTAGGATGATTGGAAATTTTTTCATTGCAAAAATTATAAAAATCCAATCCCCGGATCATCTTATACTTATAGGGCGCAATTTCAAGAGGGATTGATTCAGCCTCCGTTGTAAAAAAAAGTTTCTCCCACCTTTTGTAAACCAGCTGTTCGAAAAACCCCGGCTTTGTTTCCCAAAAACACCAGGTCCGGTCATTTTCATTTTTTAAGGATTTGTCGATCAAGAGGATTTTCTTCCCGGATATAAGCCCTCCATCTATCATACGCATGATAATGCTGAAGGTGGCGCAGCCAACGCCCAGGAAAATATAATTGTATTTTTTTGCCTCCATTAATTTTGTTTGGGGCAGCTAACCGGTGCACAGTAAGAATATGAAATTAGTTGCTGGTGAGGAATTTTTCTCTCCTGTCACTGTTTTGCCGGAGCCTTGTTTTATCAGCTTTTACTTTCTCGCGGTATTTTCTAGCCACCATCAGCATTCCAAAACTTTCACCTTCTTCTTTATCCAGGTGCTTGTGGTGCATCTTGTGTGCCCAGCGAATGCCTCTTATGTAAATATTATCGCTTCGGGTGAACCACTTTATCCGCTGGTGAATGATAACATCGTGCACCAGGAAGTACGCGAAACCGTACAGGGCAACACCTGTGCCGATGGCAGCAAGCCAATATTTGCCCTGGATGGTCCCAAAGAGAATACACAATATGCTTGGGATAGAAAAAATCAGGAAAAATGCGTCGTTCTTTTCAAAGAAACCAGGGCCTTTCTTGTGGTGGTCTTCATGCAAATACCAAAGAAATCCATGCATAACATATTTGTGAGTGAGCCAAGTAACTCCCTCCATTGCGAGAAAAGTCGCAAACATTATTATGAAAAAGAGTAGCACAATCATAAGTTGTAAAGTTAAGTTTTTAGCTGCGCCAATTTTCCTGCCGCCATTCCATTATTTCTGATTACAAGTGGCAGTGCCAGCTTCAGCCAGGCAGAAAACGCTTCCGGATCACGGTTGATTTCATCCTCGAGATCATTAAACGAAATGTGACGATGATCGCTCACTTCTTCAGGATTGATTTGAACTTCTCCATCATAATTTCCGGTAAAGACATGGTCAAATTCATGTTCGGTAAGCCCGTTACTGAAGGATGTCTTGTATTTAAAGTGAAATAATTTTGTGAGTGGAGTTCTAAACCCCATTTCTTCCCCAAGTCGCCGGGAGGCGGCTTCCGAAACGTCTTCTCCGGGCAATGGATGGCTGCAGCATGTATTGGTCCAGAGACCCGCGCTGTGATATTTAGCATCAGCCCTTCTTTGTAATAAGAGTTCGTTGTGTTTGTTAAAAACGAACACGCTAAAAGCTCTGTGCAAACATCCCTTCTGATGCGCTTCAAGCTTCTCCATCTTTCCTACCGGATTATCGTCCTCGTCAACCAAAATAACTTCTGTCAAGAAATAAAGTTTTAATCAGATCAGCTTAAGCTGATTTTTTACGCCGGCTCTCACTACTATGAAAGCTTTGGAATAATTTGGAATTCTAATTCTTTCTTCCAGGATCTTTCCCGGATGTGTCTTACGAATCTTGTTGAAAAGAGACATATAATATTTATAGGCGACGTACACACCAAAACGGGCCTTGAGTGGTAACAATAAAATGCCTTCGTACGCCTTTGCAAAGTCTTCCCTGATTTCAGTTTCTATCTGTTTCTTAGATTGATAGGTGAAATTCCTGAAATCCACACCCGGAAAATAAATTCTGTCCAGCCCTTCAAAGTCAGCTTTTACATCCCGTAAGAAGTTTACTTTTTGAAAAGCTGCTCCCAGGGACTGCGCGAAAGGCTTCAGCTTTTCGAAACAGGCTTTATCGTTTTCACAAAAAATCGTCAGGCACATAAGGCCTACTACTTCGGCGCTACCGTAAATATATTCTTCGTAATTCTGCCTGTCGTAAGTCGAAACACTCAGATCGTATTCCATACTTTTAAAAAAAGCATCAATGAGTTTCAGATCGATCTGGTATTGTGCTACAGTTCGCTGAAAACTGTGAAGAATGGGATTGAGGCTGATGCCGCGTTCAATTGCCTTATGGGTGTCTCTCTTAAATTCTGCCAGCAGCGTGGCTTTTTCAAAATCATGAAAGGTGTCCACGATCTCATCGGCAAATCTTACAAAACCGTAAATTCCATAAATAGGCTCACGCAAATCTTTATGCAAAAGACTAATAGCACTACAAAAAGAAGTACTATACTTTCTTGTGGTGATTTTACTGCAATCGGTACTGACTGTATGAAACAACTGCATAAACGCAAGACTTTGTGAGCAAATTATTTTAAAATTACAGTTTTAAGAACCAAATTGTTCGACCACCTGCTGAGCCGCTATCTCTCCACTTATCAGTGATGGAGGCACACCTGGTCCCGGCACAGTCAGTTGGCCCGTATAAAACAGGTTCCTGACTTTTTTGCTTTTACATTTTGGTTTTAGTATCCCCGTTTGGCGCAGCGTATTGGCCAGGCCATATGCATTGCCCCGAAATGCATTGTAATCATTTACGAAATCGGTTGGTCCGTAAGTTTTTTTAACGATGATATTCTTTCGTACTTCCTCGCCGATCCGATTTTCAAATCGGGTTATTATTTTTTCAAAATATTCTGCTCTTAAAATGTCATTGTCATCAACAAGGCCTGCTGCAACAGGAATAAGAAAAAACAGGTTTTCGCATCCCTCCGGGGCAGCATTACTGTCAGTAACGGATGTCGCAGACACATAAAACATAGGTTCTTCCGGCCAAATCTTTCTCTTATAGATATCATCAGCGTGAGTCTGAAAATTGACGTCAAAAAATAAACTATGATGGGTTATGCCTGGCAATTTTTTATTCAGTCCCACGTAGTAAATGAGACAGGAGGGAGCCATTATCCTGGTGCTCCAATATTTCTTGTCGTACGATTGCAGGTTTTTGGGGAGGAGCTGCGTCTCTACAAAATGATAGTCAGCCCCGGCCACAACCACATCGGCAGAATAAACATTTTCTCTTCCGTCTGTACCAACCGAGATAACTTTTTGAATGCTTGATCTTTCAATACCGAACGATGACACTGTTTCGCCATAATTAAATTGTACTCCCAATTCCAAAGCGAGCTTCTCCATCCCGTTTACAATACTATACATTCCGTTATCAGGATACCAGGTACCTCCACAGATATCTGCATAGTTCATCAGGCTGTAAAGCGCCGGAGTGTTCTCCGGCAGCGCACCCAGGAACAATACAGGAAATTCTAATAATTTTCTGATATGCCCGTCGCGAAAAAATTTATTGATGTGCTTTTTTATGGAAGTAAGAACATCCAGCCTGGCAAAACCTTTTAAGAAGTCAACATTCAGATATTCCAATACTGACTGCCCGGGTTTATATACGAGGTCGTGCATTCCAACCTCGTACTTGTATTTGGCTTGTCTTAGAAATGCGTCAAGCTTTGCGCCAGCACCTGGCTCCCAATTTTCAAATAAAGCTTTTAACTTTTGGAAGTCGGCGGGAATATCACTCTCTGAATCTGGCCAAAACACTTTATAAGAGGGATCGAGCCTTTTGAGGTGATAGTATTCTGCACGGTTTTCCCCAAACTGTTCAAAGTAACGTTCGAAAACATCCGGCATCCAGTACCAGCTTGGTCCCATATCGAATACAAAACCGTCTTCCCGAATTTGTCTTGCCCTGCCACCGGGCATTGAATGTTTTTCAATCACTGTCACTTCCCATCCTTTTTTTGACAGGAAGGAAGCTGCTGACAACCCTGAAAAACCAGCACCTATGACAACTGCTTTCAAGAAGTGGAATTAAGAGACCTCGTTTGCTCCGACTTGGTCCGAATCAAAACCGTGTGATTTTTTCATTTAGCAACTTGCGGGCAAAGTGAATTCGGCTTTTGATAGTTCCCAGCGGTTCATGGAGCATATCGGCGATCTCGTGATATTTATATCCTTCAAAGTAAAGCAGAAAAGGTTGTTTAAAAAGGACAGGCACATTATTTAGCTCACGGTGAATTTCTTTTTGGTTGAGGTTTGAGAGAGCCAGGTTTGTTACTGTTGCCGGAGTTTGATTGATCAAAAAGTCGTTAGGGGTAGAATCCAGGATGACATTTTGCTTTGATTTTCGGCGGTAATTATTGATAAAAATATTCCGCATAATAGTATAAAGCCATGCCCTGATATTGGTGCCGACGTTATATTTTTCCTTGTTTGCGATTGCCCGAAACATTGTTTCCTGCATTAAGTCTTTTGCATTTTCATTGTCCCTGGTAAGCGTGAAGGCAAAAGGTTTAAGAAAGTCGGAATTTACTAACAGCAGTTGATTGAATTCTCCAGTTGACATGATTTCTTGTTTAAGATTTGTACTGTCAAAGTTAAACAAAATATTGTACCAGAAAATTTCCGTAGAAGGATTTTCGATAGAATAATAATGTTGTTTAAGGAAAATGCTTACTTCACAGGTAATTGATCCACAAAATTTTTTACCTCAGCAGGGGATCGAAGCAAGCTGATATTTGGAGGCAGCTTTTTAGTGTGGTTGCTGGTCACTCTCCCAGAAATAACTGTAGAAATATTTCCAAACTTCTTGTGGAGATGATTAAGAATTTCGTCAAATCGCGAGGACTTTGTGGAAGTGATATGGGAATAGAGAAAATCAGGTCGGTATTGGTTAACTATTGTGTCGAGGTCTTTAAAGGGCGTGTGACATCCTGCATAAATAGTTTTAATTCCGCGGTGTCGCATTAAATAGTTCACAAAAAGTAATGCGAGTTCGTGATACTCTCCCTCGGGAAGAAAAAGACAAATAGTTTTAGCTGTAGCGATTTTTACCTTCTGCTGATCTATTCCACTAATTAATTTTTGCCTGATCACATTGCTTACAAGATGTTCCTGGGCCGGATTGAGGTGATTGGTTACCCAAAGGACTCCTACTTTCTGCAGAAAAGGAAAAATGATCCGAAGGATGGTACTCTCCAGCCCAGCCTGATCAACATGTTTTTCAAGCAGGTTTTCAAATTCATCAATTTTATAAGAGATCATGCTGTTAAGCAATTCATTGATGACCAAATCTTCTTTTGCTTCAGCATCAGTAAGCAACATTACGCTCTCAGCCATCTTTTCAGACGTCATCTTGTCAATAGAAGAAATCTTATAGCCGTGCTTATTTAGAAGAGCAATGTTGAGTATAATTTTCAGTTCTTCATTAGTGTAGTACCTTATGTTAGTTTCGCTTCGCTGAGGTTTAATAAAAGAATACCGCTGCTCCCAGATTCGTATAGTGTGTGCTTTTATGCCGGATAAGTTCTCAATATCTTTAATCGTAAATACCATGCAGTGATCGATTTATTATAATTACAAGCAAAGAGGCGTTTCTGTTTGAAGAAACTTTTTTAGATCACATTTTTTACCTCCCGTTGCTGGCTAACGGCTTCTGCAATGGTATTAATGTAAGTGGTGATTACGATTTGCTTGTCAAATTCCCGGATAATTTTTTCACGCCCTTTTCTGCCCATTTCTTTTCGATGTTCATCAGTGAATGCCATCATCTGCTCCATTTTTCCCGCCAGGTCTCCGGCGTCCTGCACGTTGCACAGCAGCCCGGTGATGCCTTCATCCACAATCTCTTTGCAGCCGGTGGTATTTGTAGTGATCACCGGTTTTTCCATACTGCTTGCTTCTAACAAAATATTTGACGTGCCCTCGCGGTAGGAAGGCAAGACGATGCAGTCAGATTCGGCAATATACTTTCTTACATCTTTTTTCTCCCCGAGATAATCGACTATTCCTTCATCTATCCAAAATTGAAACTGCGATTTTGTGATAGTATTTGCCCTTAGCTGTTGGGTCCAAAAAGGCCCAATTATGTTGAAGACTGAATTTGGATATTTTCTTCGCACTTCCCGTGCGGCGTGGATGAATTCAAAAATTCCTTTGTCTTTAATAAGCCGGCCGATAAATAGAAAAATAAACAGCGCCGGATCTTTGCCGCGTGGAGCCATCGGCTTAAATTTTTGATAATCTACACCTGAACCGGGAATACGCTGCGCCACTTCCGGGCGCACAAATTGTTTTTCAATAAACAGCTCCATGTCATCATAGTTTTGAAAAAACACTTTGAAAGTGTTTTGCAAAGCTCTCCGGTACATTTTGCGTGCTGCCTTGTAGACCAGGCTGGTGCTGGTAAAAAGTGGACCCACGCCGGTGATATTCGTGATGGTAGGTATCTGTAGCTGGCGGGTGATGATGTTGCCAAAAATGGCGGGACGGATGCTAAAAGTGAGACATACATCCGGCTTTATTTTTTGAAGTGTAGCTCGTACCCGAAATATGTAGCGGGCGACTTTTAGTGGATTCATATTGCCCGAGCCCACGTTGTGCACAGTAAGGCCCATTTTTTCAACCTGGCTTACGTAGCGGTTGGTATGTGTGAGTACGTGTACAGTGCAGCCTTCCTTTACCAGGCGGAGCATTAGTCCTTCCCGCATTGTATAGGTAGATAGCAAACCATTTTCAAAGACAGCTATCTTTTTGCCCTTGAGATCAACTGCCATGTAAGGTTTTTTTTCTATACCAATTTTCCAGGGAGAATAATGTCCACAATATTTTAGCTCGTTTTTCTGCTGCTATTTTCACGCTATTATTCAAAAGGTTATCGATAAAGTTTCCTTCCACGAATTGCCTGCTATAACTTCCCTTCGAAGAAAGATGATCTGCTATTATTTCGCGGAGCTGACCATCCACCCATTTTTTCAAAGGTATTTCGAATCCTCTTTTCGGCTGATGTATGAGCGGTTCAGGCAGATATTTTTTGGCAAGCTGGCGTAACAGATATTTGGTTGAGCGGCCATTGACTATATAACGGTCTGGGATAGCCGGCGCGAACTCAAGCAACTCCTTACATAAAAAAGGGCTTCTACCCTCGAGGGAGTTCGCCATTGTCGCTATGTCCATTTTTACAAGCAGATCGCTGAAAAGGTTGGTATCGAAATCCAAATTCATTATTTTTTTCAAACCCGTCAAATCCGACGACACTATATTGTCAAAGTCATCCCTGATCTGTTTCAGATAATTATCACCCCGGCCTAAAATGAATTCGGTAAAATCTTCAAAAATGTCAACGCCTGCCGAAAGATAAATTTCAAGATGGCTTTTGGATGATAGGGCCGCCAGCCGGTAGAGATAATTATAGGTTGACTTGCGATCATGAGAAACTGGTAACAGCTGCTTTATTGCCGAAGACGATTTTCTTACCAGTTCATGCTGCGAAAAGAAATCGTATTTAGCGAAAGGTACATAGCGACGGTAGCCGGCGAAAAGCTCGTCCGCCCCATCCCCATTTAGAATTACAGTTACATGTTTCTTTGCTTCCCTGCTCACGTAATAACTTGGTATCGCAGAACTATCAAAAAAAGGTTCCCCGTAATTATAAAGGATATCCGAAA
This sequence comes from Chitinophagales bacterium, assembly GCA_038213975.1. Taxonomy (GTDB): domain Bacteria; phylum Bacteroidota; class Bacteroidia; order Chitinophagales; family Chitinophagaceae; genus Ginsengibacter. Next base: position 6,311 of record JBBQSI010000029.1, on the reverse strand, counting down.
CTTCATCCTGCAAATGATCGAATGAAATTCGTATTTCGTGGTGAGCCGTGCTGTATTTGGCAGCCACTAATTTCGCTAGTGGTGCTTCATCATATTCTCCATCAAATGAAACCGTGAATGTCTTAATGGAATGATTGTATGCCGATGCAATAGCAGTAATTAATCCGCTATCAATACCCCCGCTTAAAAAGGCACCTACTTCCAGGTCACTGGATTCAATTCTGCGCTTCACGCCCACGTGAAGAATTTCATCTACTTTCTCCATGCATGACGAAAAGTTCCCGGAATAACTCTTTTCAAAATATTGCTGGATATTCCACCAGCGTAGCATTTCCGGCTTAACTGTTTTACAATCGAGCATCATGTGCGAACCGGCTTCCAGCTCAAATACTTCGTTGTATGGCGTGTTTTCTTTATAAAATGAACCCAGCCGCAGATACTGGAAAATATTCTTTTCGTTGATAGTCAGCGGAACCATGCCACTCAAGCAATTCAGCTCACTTGCAAAAGCAAACACGTTCCCCTTTAGATAGTAATACAGCGGCTTTTTCCCCGCCCGGTCCCGGGCTAAAAACAGTTGATGCAACATTCGGTCATAGATGATAAGGGCAAACATTCCATCCAGGTGATCCAGCATTTTTGCTCCAAGTTTATCATACAGGTAGAGCAGGGTTTCTGTGTCGGATGAGATAGTTTCAGGCAGAAAGAAATCTTTTTGTAGTTGCCTGTAGTTATAGATTTCTCCATTGAAAATAATGACAAAGCGATCATGATAATGCATCGGCTGATGCGCGCTGGTAATATCAACAATGGCCAGGCGAAGGTGAAATAATTGAACGTTATTCTGCTGGAAACGGCCATTCTCATCCGGGCCGCGATGTCCCATCCTGTCAATGATGGCCTGGGGTTCAAGAGGGTGGTTTACAGTACCGGCAAGTCCGCACATGTTTTGGTCTCACTTTTGGTCACTGCGCAAAGTACTCTAATATTATTTACGCTTGCGACGGTATTGCCGGCGTCAGTTGGAATTCGGTTTCTGGAGCTGTTGCTGCAAGCATCAACTTTTTCCTTGCTGCCCGTTCTTTGACTTTTTCATACAGCAAAATGAGGAATATCACATAGAACGGCAAACACGGAATTTTGTACCTGACGAGCGTGCCGAAGTTAAGAGTGCTTGCTCCAATAAATGTGGCGAATAAAATAGAAAACATAAAACAGTACAGCACGAGGGGGTCGGTAAAAATGTATTTAAATAATCGCACGATACCTGTTTTACAAAAGATCAATAAAGTGAAAAACAGGAGGGCCATTCCTTCCAAAGAGGCAAGAAGCGAAGAAACTTTTTTTGATTCCCAGATAAAGGGACGATAGAAAGTTGTGAAGACTGCATAGGGTGCAATCTTCACGAGTCCATCGGATGTTCCATCAAATTGTGCACCGAGTTCGAAGTTGGATTCTGCCGTTTCGCTTCCATCGCGGGCGATAAAATTTTCATTCAAATGTTGAATACTTTCTGCCAGGTCTTCCACCGCGTAAAACCCAAGCTCTTCCTGATAATTATCCATCACCACAGTAAATCCGTACAGGCAACCGGCAATAAATATCGGGCCGACGATATATCTCAGCAGGCCGCTTTTTATTCCTTCCACATTTTTAAGTATGATGAATAGCACGAAAAATGGGAGGTATGAGATGAGGATGTACACTTTTACTACCGCCAGCACGTAGGCGGAAATAACAATCCATAACCCATTTCGCACCGGTCGTCTTTTTTCGCAAAATAAACTGTACGTGCAGTAAGTGATGTAAGCCAGGGCTGCAATGCAAATAGGCTCCTTCATCACGCCTGAACTCCAGAAAACCAGTGTAGGAAAATAGATAATAGCAATGGCAAAGCTGTAGTGCAATTGCGGCTTTTGCTTATAAAAAAACAGAAAAAGCTTCCATATGCCGGCGAACGCAAGGCAGGCAAAGATGAGATTATTTGCAGCATAACTTCCAAAAGTGAAAAACGAAATCATGGCAACTGCCCGGATGACCATGTAATTAGCCTCGGCCGGAAAATATCCCTTGTTCCAGGGATCAGCCGCAAGGCTAACATCAAAATTTTTCCCCGGCTCCCAAAGCCACCGCAAGTTGGCAGAATCGTGCAGGATGAGATGGTAGATATTCACGCCTTCTTTCTGATATAGACCAATAGAATCACCTGGCGAAAGATAGCCGCTATAAACGGTGAAGGCGATACAGGATATTACTTTGATCCAGTATCCCTGGATATGATATTTGGCAAGTAAGGGCTCACTGATTTTATTTCGCTGACGTTTAAAATACAGATTGGTGAGGAATAAAAATATGGGGAACAATATCAGGTCACTGTAGCCCATCTAGCGTGGTTTTGAGATGTCATGTATAAGGGGTGTAAGTGTGAATATTACTAAGCGGCAGCCGATGAAAAAGACAACTTCAAGAATCTGAAAGGATAAGAAATATAATGCTGCAGGACTGCTGCCGGGGAGATAGAAAGCCGCTCGAGTATTAGAGATGGCGTTGCCCTGGTATTGTTTGTAAAGGCATCTGCAATTGGCCAGACGAGAAAGCTGAGCTTTCTTAACTTATGTGTTCTTTGAAATAGTATCACAGTGCCCGCAAATGAACAAAGAAATACGAGATACATAAAAGTAGAAAGGACGATGCTTTGGCTGTATTTCGTTTTCAGGATATGAAACCTGTTTCGCACGTAATAATACATCTTCCAGTTGCGCTGAAATTCCCAGTCGTTCTTGTACGAATAAGGACAAAGCGGGTGATAGTGCACGCTGTCAATTTGCGTATAGCAGGGGATGTTGTATTTGCGGGAAATACGGTAGAGGTATTCTGTCTCATCGCCCCACAGGAATAAATTGTCTTTTGGCAGGCCAACTTTTTCTATCACCCGCCGGTGTAGCAACGTACCATTGAAAGGATGCGCCACGTTATAAATTCGTTTTTCTTTTGTGTCTGTTATTTTTGATTTGCTGCCAGTTTTCCATACAAAGGTTTCTTTATCCTCCGCATTTACAACCGCACAATTTCGCATACACATTTCTTCGTCGTCACAGCCAAGCAATTTCTCCAAAGCATCCTCACGGGGAAAGCCATCGTCATCCATCATCCATAGCCAGGAATATTTTTTTTGAAAGGCTTCTTTTACTCCCCTCGCAAAACCACCAGAGCCACCCACATTACTTTGTGTTATGAATTCCAGGTCGTCCTGTTCCCGCAACCAGGCCACCGTATTATCGGTGCTTCCATTGTTTATTACAAGAATGTTGTCTGGCCGGAGTGTTTGATTCCTTATGGCCTGTATGCATTTTGAAAGTTGCTGCTGCCTGTTGTATGTTACCACCACGGCGATAACCCTGTTCATGAGAGTTGGTTTTAGGATACTGAAACTGAATTAACTAACGCCAACGCAGGGGAGATATTGTAAAAGATAACGAGGGCACTACGGGAAAACAGAATGATTTACCGCGTTATTCTTCAGTATTCGGAAAGGCCGGCTTTGTAGTTTTATTCTCAAAACAGGCAGCAAATGTTTCAGCAAATTTGAGTGATTCGCCAATGACATGATGCATGTCCATATATCTGTAAGTGCCGAGCCTCCCGAGGAAAGAAACGTTTTTTTGTTTGAGCGCCTCCGCCCTGTAATTCTTCAGCAGTTGTTTGTCTGCGGCCAGGCGTTTTGGGTAAAAGGGAATATCATGCTCGGCCGTTTCTTTGCTGAACTCTTTGAAGCAAATTGTGCTTTCGTGCTTTTCCCAGGGGGTAAAATGTTTGTGTTCGGTGATCCTTGTATATGGGATTTCAGGATCGCAATAATTCATTACGGCGGTTCCCTGGTAATCGCCTTCGGAGTAGATCGTTTCGAATGTGATAGTGCGGTAGCTGAGCCTTCCGAGCTTATAATTGAAGAAGTAATCGATAGGTCCCGTGAAGAAAACATGATCGTAGGCAGTAAGATCTTCGCCGGGGGTGAATTTTTTGTTTAGACTTAGCTCTATATTATTACGATTAAGTAGTTGATGCACAAGAGGTGTATAACCTTCTTCAGGAATGCCTATATGCTCATGCGCATAGTAGACATCATTGTAATTGAATCGTAAAGGGAGCCGTTTCAAATTTGTAGCTGGCAACTCCGTAGGTTCACACCCCCATTGTTTTTTCGTATACCCGTAAAAGAAAGCTTTGTAGAGTTCGGGACCAATCATTGAAAGTGCCTGCTCTTCAAAATTTGCCGGGTTAGCAAAAGTGGAAGTTTTTGATCGAACAAACTCTTTTGCCTCTGCAGGTGAAAACGCTTTTCCAAAAAACTGGTTGATTGTATGAAGAGTCACAGGGAGCGTGTAGACAACACCGTTATAGGTTGCTTTTACTTTGTGAGCGAAGGGCCGGAGCTGAATGAAGCGGTTCACAAAATCCCAAATTTCCTTGTTGTCAGTGTTAAAAATGTGTGGGCCATACTTATGTACCATTACTCCTGTCCTCTCATCTCTTTCTGTAAAGCAATTACCTGCTATATGAGGTTTTTCTTCCCATACGTTGATCATGCATCCCGGTATAAGCTCAGCGAGCCTGTGAGCCAAAACGGCCCCGGAAAACCCTGCACCTACTATAAGAAAACGTGAGGACATTCTATTTCAGGAAATTATTTGATATGATGAACGAGCCTCTGAAAAATATATTGAGTAAAAGTAGGATGATGCCACAGATTCCCCTTACCGGGTGTTTTTATCGGTCTGAGTTTATTTTCAAAAATATCGTTGATAGCCTGCTTCAAAAATTCTATTCCTTCAGCAAGTTGCAGTAATGGATAAGTAACAAAGTTATCTTTCGGCGTAATGGTTATTTTTTGCTGATAAAGAATTTCACCGGTGTCGATCCCGGCATCTACGAGGTGAACCGTCACGCCGCAATTTTCCCGGTCATTGTTAACCAGCGCCCAGTAAGCTCCATGTACCCCCCTGTAGTGTGGCGTGATACCTGCATGAATATTCAAAAATTTCCCATCGATAGATTCCAACACTTTTTTCGAAATTATCCGGGTACCACTAACGACGACTATTGCCGGCTGCAACTTTTGTAATAAACCGATTGCCTCACTGCTGTTCACCGAATCAACGTTTTTTATTTTGTTAGCGGGAATTGTAGCGTTGTTCAGCGCAAATTGCTGCATGATTTCGAGCCGTCTCTTAGCAGAATTTTTTTTCAGCCGACCTGCAATCACGCCCTGAAACAGTATTTGCCCGACGACCTTCAGATATCCGAGTTTGCGAATTCTTTTCTTCAGGAAGTCTTTGCGGTCTACTTTTTTCTCGATGATAACAGTGTCTATTTCGAAATGTTTTTGCAAAGAATGATAAAGGATGTTAGTCGACATCCCTTCACCTGAAAGCATCACAATGGTTCTGTTGTTCATGGATCATTCAAATATATTACTTAAGCAGTTTGTCCGGCAAACCAATGTCTCGCGCCGGTAGCGATAAGTCCCAAGTTGCGGGATGCCATTCGCCTTCATGATAAGTTTTTTCTTTCGGGCCGAAAAAGTAAGCTGTTGTAAGTTATATTGCAGGTTTTTTATGCATGAAAAGAAGGTATATCTAGCTTTGAAGTGAACTTAACAGGACAAGGTATTTGACGCAACTCCAAACGATGACAAACGAGATGATTATCCCGGACAAGGTAAACAAACACGGCAAACAAGAGGGCAGACTGAAAACTGAGTTCTCCCGCTCTCCTGAAAAAGTTGTGATAGCCGAAGACCGCGAGTTGTTCATTTTTCACATAGACGGTAATAACATAGACAAGCAAGTAGTCAACGACTTCGGGGAAGAGTGGTTGCGGTTCCATGACTTTAGTGATGATGTTATCAGTGAATCTGTTTCCGAATACTTCGATATACTTGACGCCGGCCTTATCAGCAAACAAACCTATGTACTCGATATCGGTTGCGGTACCGGCCGCTGGACCAAATACATTGCACGTAAAGCCGGCTTTGTAGAAGCGGTAGATCCGAGTAAATCAATTTTTGCCGCAGCCAAGTTGCTGAAAGAAACTCCGAATGTTCGTTTAACGAAAGCTTCAGTTGAGACGCTGCCGTTTGAAGATAATACGTTCGATTTTGCGATGAGCATTGGCGTTTTGCACCATATCCCTGACACACAGCAGGCACTTAAAGATTGCGTGAGAAAAGTGAAGCCCGGGGGACATTTCTACTTGTATGTCTATTACAATTTGGAAGGCAAAGGCATATTTTTCAAGATTATTTACCAGGT
>JBBQSI010000028.1:0-14662 GCA_038213975.1 Chitinophagales bacterium | reverse complement strand
AGGTGAGTGCGAGTGACATTTTTGGCGGTAATTCGACCCAGGAAGCTGCTGATATTTTCCTTAATATTTTAAAAGGTAAAGGAAGCTGGGCTCAAAATGCCGTAGTGCTTGCAAATGCCGCCGTTGCATTACAAACAAGCGGTATGTCAGAGGATTACCACAGTTGTTATGCTGCTGCAGTAGAAAGTTTGGAGAGCGCAAGTGCTCTCAACAAATTTGAAACTTTAATGAAAATGCAATCGTGAATATTCTTGACCAAATAGTCGCTGATAAAAAAATATTGGTTCACCAGAAGAAGAAAACTACCACTTTGAGTCAACTGGAGCAGCGTTCTTTATTCACAAAACCAGTGTTCAGTTTTCGCGATTTTTTGCTGGATACTTCCCTCTCAGGCATCATCGCAGAATTTAAGAGAAGGTCGCCCTCGAGGGGAGTCATAAACGCTACCGCCGATGTGGAAGCAGTGGCCACTTCTTATTTCGAAAGCGGAGCTTCAGCGATTTCGGTACTCACGGATGAAAAATATTTCGGCGGTTCGCTGGCAGACCTGGAAAAGGTTGCCCACCTCCAGTTGCCGAAACTCAGGAAGGACTTTATTGTAGATGAATACCAGTTAGTGGAAGCGAAGGCTGCCGGCGCCGATATTATCTTGTTGATTGCTGCTTGTTTATCTCCGGGTGAAGTCGAACAATTTTCCAAAGCGGCAAAAAAACTTGGCTTGAATGTATTGCTCGAAATTCATCACGAAGGTGAACTCATACATATTTGTGAAGATGTAGATGTTGTCGGCGTGAACAATCGTGATCTGAAAACATTTAGTGTTGATCTAAATCGCTCCTTGGAATTATCGGGTATGATACCTGCCGGGAAGCTTAAAATTTCAGAGAGCGGAATACACGCAGCAAGTGATGTGCATCTCCTTCGGCGCGCTGGTTACCACGGTATTCTAATCGGCGAGCAATTTATGAAGACGAAAGATCCTGGAAGGGCATTTCATGATTTTGTGAAAGAGATAAAAAATAAAGACGATCATGAAAATTAAAGTTTGTGGTATCACCGATGCTGACCAAATGAAAGAGCTGGATGCGATGGGTGTGGACTATGCCGGGATGATTTTTTATGATAAGTCGCCGCGTTATGTATTGCCGATGCTGAGAAGTAAAACGTTACTGGCGCAGCAGCTCTTGCTACAAAAAGTCGGTGTCTTTGTAAACGAAACTGAAAATAATATCCTCGACCAGGTAGAAAACTATGAACTCAATCTCGTACAACTACATGGCAAAGAAACGCCGGAGTTGTGTCGTTCGTTAGGGAGAAAAGTTCCCGTGATAAAAGTGTTTTCTGTCAACAACGAAACCCGAAATATTGACTGGATGGTTGCGCCCTATAAACAAGCTTGCAACTATTTTTTATTCGATTATGCAGCGAAAGACTTGTATGGAGGGAGCGGGAAGCAGTTTGAATGGAAAATGCTGAATGACGCCGTAATTGGAAAAGAATTTTTTCTAAGCGGCGGTATCGCACCCGGTGATGCAGATTTGCTTAAAGCATTTTCGCATCCGTTTTTTTACGGGGTTGATATCAATAGCAAATTTGAGATATCGCCGGGTGTAAAAAATTTATCACTCGTCCGCGAATTTGTACAAGCAATAAAAACAAATGCTGAACCGATATGAAATGGAGCGTAGATAAAAATGGATTTTATGGAGACTTCGGTGGGGCCTACATCCCGGAAATGCTTTACCCAAACGTTGAGCAACTGAAGACTAGTTATCTGAAAATTATAGGGGACAAATCTTTTCAAAAAGAATATCACGCCCTCCTGAAAGATTATGTGGGGCGCCCGACACCATTATACTACGCAGAACGCCTGAGTCATGAATACGGCGCAAAAATTTTTCTCAAGCGGGAAGATCTTTGTCATACCGGCGCCCACAAGGTCAACAACACAATTGGGCAAGTGTTGATGGCAGAACGTTTAGGAAAAAAAAGGATTATTGCCGAAACAGGCGCCGGACAGCATGGCGTGGCAACCGCTACTGTATGCGCCCTCAAGAACCTGGAATGTATCGTGTACATGGGGGAAAAAGACATGCATCGGCAGGCGCCTAATGTTGCCCGCATGAAGATGCTCGGAGCAACGGTGGTGCCGGCAATAAGCGGCAGCAAGACATTAAAAGACGCTACGAACGAAGCCATAAGAGACTGGATCAATAATCCCTCCGATACATATTACCTGATCGGAAGCGTCGTCGGTCCGCACCCTTACCCTGATATGGTGGCCCGCTTTCAAAGCGTGATCAGTGCCGAGATACAAAAGCAACTAAAAGAGCAAACAGGGAATAAATGGCCAACACACGTGATCGCCTGTGTTGGTGGTGGCAGTAATGCTGCCGGTGCTTTCTATCATTTCCTGGATCATAACAAAACGATGTTGGTAGCGGTGGAAGCTGCGGGCAAAGGGTTGCAAAGTGGCATGAGTGCCGCAACTACGCAACTCGGCACTGAGGGAATTCTTCATGGCAGCCGAAGCTATGTAATGCAGACTGCTGATGGACAGGTTGTAGAACCACATAGTATCTCCGCCGGACTTGATTATCCGGGCATAGGACCGTTACACGCTCATCTTTTTAAAGAAAAACGTGCTTGTTTCCTAAGTGCAACTGATGAGGAAGCCCTGCAAGCTTCCTTTGAGTTGGCGCGTTTGGAAGGGATCATTCCCGCCCTGGAATCCGCGCATGCCATTTATGCTTTAAGAAAACTTTCATTCACTGAAAAAGATGTAGTAGTCATCAATTTAAGCGGAAGGGGGGACAAGGATATGGAAGCATATATGGATGCATTAAATGAGCAGAATATATAGCAAACACAATAATTTTTATGAACAGGCTAAAGAAATTATTTAGGGATAAAAAGAAAAAAATTCTGAGTATCTACTTCACCGCCGGCTTTCCAAATCTGGCGGATACTGGAGAGATTTTGGAGGCCTTACAAGAAGGAGGAGCTGATCTTATAGAAATTGGCATGCCCTATAGTGATCCGCTGGCGGACGGGCCGGTAATCCAGGAAAGCAGTTTGAGGGCAATAGAAAATGGAATGACGATTTCGATGCTTTTTGACCAGCTAAAAGATTTCAGTGTAAAAAGAAACCCAAATATTCCTTTTATCCTGATGGGTTATCTAAATCCAGTGATGCAATATGGGTTGGACAAATTTTTAAAGGAATCAAGCGCGCTTGGTATTGATGGGCTGATTTTACCAGATCTTCCCCTGGATGAATTCGAACACAAATACAGCAGAGCCTTCAAAAAATATGGACTTCGTGTGGTCTTTCTTGTTACACCAGAAACGACTGAGCAGCGGATACAAAAGATTGATAAATTAACTGATGCATTTATCTATGCTGTCTCTTCATCTTCAATCACGGGGGGTCAAAAAGATTTGCAGGCGCAGGAAGGGTATTTTAAAAGATTAAAAGATATGCAACTTCGCAATCCGGTAGTGGTAGGTTTTGGCATCAGAGATCGGGCAACTTTCCAGGCGGCAACTAAGCATACGGATGGAGCAATTATTGGAACAGCTTATATTGATATGCTAGGAAAAGCAAGAGATTTTCGTACAGAAACGGCTGAATTTCTTAACTCAATTTTATAGGCTGACCATATTAGTTGATATGATTTTATGAAATTAAAAATTAAGTTTGCAATCAAGCTTTGTCCATGAAGAAATTCGTACTTTTTTTATTTCTCGTCCCTATCTTTTCAAAGGCACAAACAAAAAGTGTTGCCGGCACAAAGCCTGCAGGATTTGTAATTACCGGAAATGTCACCGGTTTCCCCGACGGCACTTCCGTTTCCTTTTTGAATGAAGCAACAAATCAACCGGAAAAACAGGGAACAATACAGAACGGAAAGTTTGTGATTAAAGGAAAGATGGATGAGCCGGGCTTCAAAGGGTTGATTTTTGCCGACCAGCCACCAATGATCCCGATATTCCTGGATAATGAAAATGTTACAATAACTGGTGATAAGAATTCGCTTGAGTCGATCACGGTGAAAGGATCTGCCAGTCACAATCTTTATCTCGGACTTAATGATCAGTTAAAGGAGTATGATGCAATTGTGAATGGCGGGGGGCCCCTTGATAGCGAGGCTGTTGCCAAAGTAGAATCTATTGCTTCAGATTTCGTCAAAAAAAATCCTGCGTCATTCGTTTCTCCGCTTGCTATCATTAGAATGTACCAGTTGACGCAAAATGGCCCAGAAATGGAAACGTTGTATGCGAAGCTTCCTTCAAGTGTTAAAAAGGGAAGACTTGGTCAGTATCTCGTTCAGCAAATACAGGAATCCAGGATCAACCCAATCGGATCTGTGATACAGGATTTTTCCCAGGATGATACGACAGGCAAACCTGTCGATATCTCGTCATTTCGCGGTAAATACGTGCTCATTGATTTTTGGGCAAGCTGGTGCCGCCCGTGCCGGATGGAAAATCCAAATGTGGTGGCGGCATACAATAAATACCAGGATAAAAACTTTACTGTACTGGGTGTTTCGCTGGACCAGGCGAAGCCGGCCTGGATAAATGCGATAGAAATGGACGGCCTTACCTGGAGCCACGTGAGCGATCTGAAAGGCTGGAGTAATGAAGTAGCGGCAAAGTTCCAGGTTCGCAGTATCCCGCAAAATTTACTCATAGATCCACAAGGAAAGATCATTGGGAAGAACCTTCGCGGAGATGTGCTGGATAACAAGCTCAGCTCACTACTGCAATAAATTTTCAACAAAAATTATTTAAATATTTCAGGCGGGTGCCAGTTGGCGCTTGTACATCTGAACGCTATTCTCCAATCCGAGATAGAGGGCATCGGCAATTAAGGCATGTCCGATTGAAACCTCCAGCAAACCCGGAATGTGCTCTGCAAAAAATCTGAGGTTCTTTAAATCAAGATCGTGTCCGGCATTAATGCCCAGTCCCAGTTCCATCGCTTTTCTTGCCGCCAGCGCGTAGGTTGTTACCGAAGATAGCTTTGCTGATTGATCTTTACCAGCAACTGAAAATTTTTTGGCGAATCCTTCCGTATACAATTCTATCCGGTCGGTGCCTGAATCTTTTGCTGCCGATACCATTTCTTCATCAGGATCAACGAAGATGGTTACTCGAATTTTTTCATCCTGGAACGTTCGAATGATCTCTTTGAGATATTGCTGGTGTTTGATGGTGTCCCAGCCATGGTCGGAGGTAAGCTGTCCTTCGGCATCAGGGACAAGCGTTACCTGTTCAGGTTTATTCGCCAGCACCAGCTCAACAAACTTTGCCTCTTTCGGATTGCCTTCAATGTTGAACTCTGTTGTTACAATCTTTTTTAATTCATATACGTCAGCATAACGTATGTGGCGCTCATCAGGCCGCGGATGAACAGTAATCCCATCGGCTCCAAATCTCTGGATGTCTATCGCAGCCTTCACTACATTGGGTGTATTGCCACCACGGGAATTTCTTAGGGTAGCAATCTTGTTGATGTTCACCGATAACTTAACCATAGAGGAAGATTTATTGACGCAAAATTATCATGAATCATTTTAGCAATAGGTAAGTATCGTTGATCACCATCTTTTAAAAAGAGAGCTGCTGAATGGCCGCGACTCTGTAACTATCCGCCGGTTTCATTTTATTTTGGCAAATTTTAATGTGTATTGAGCATCTTTGCGCATCGCTGCTACAGACACATTTATGCCAGAGCAATCACTAGAGCGGAAGTTGGGATTAGGGCAGGCAACAGCCATCAATATGACGGATATGGTTGGCATCGGTCCTTTCATCACCTTACCCATGGTGATCGGGATGATGAATGGCCCTTATTTTCTTTATGCCTGGATCGCAGGCGCTTTCTTATCCGTCGTAGATGCAATGATCTGGAGCGAGCTGGGCACAGCGTTCCCGCGGGCCGGCGGTTCTTATAATTTTCTAAAAGAAGCTTACGGAGTTAAAAGTTTTGGTAAGTTGATGAGCTTCCTGTTTGTATGGCAAACGCTTATACAAGCGCCGTTGGTAATTGCTTCGGCGGCGATCGGATTCGCCAAATATTTCAGTTATTTGGTTCCGTTAACTGTTGTTTCCGAAAAGCTTGTAAGCGGTGGCGTTGTGGTCTTGATTGTCGTCTTACTTTACCGTCGGATAGAGACCATTGGCAAGATTAGCCTCTTGCTTTGGGCCGTCGTTTTTATTACTATTTTTTGGATCGTGGGTACGGGTATAGCCTATGGGAATTTTTTCAGTCCACTGAAAGAAATTAATACCGGACTCACAGTAGATTATGGATTTATCACGGCGATTGGTTTTGCCAGTGTGAAGTCCGTTTACAGTTATCTTGGCTATTATAATATTTGTCACCTGGGGAGCGAGATCAAGAATCCATCTGTGAATATTCCCCGCAGCATGTTTATCTCCATAGCCGGCATCGCCGTGATGTACATGCTGCTGAATGTGAGCGTGGTGAGTGTGATTCCCTGGGACCAGGCAAAAGACAGCGAATTCGTAGTGAGCGAATTTATGAATGTCGCCATGGGCCCCATGGCCGCGAAGGCAATTACCTGCCTTATCCTTTGCGTGGCCTTTGCTTCGGTTTTTTCAGCCACCCTTGGCTATAGCCGTATTCCTTACGCAGCCGCTGCTGATGGAGAATTCTTCCCAATGTTTGCACGCCTGCACCCGGTGCAGAAGTTTCCTTATGTATCACTGATAGTCCTTGGGTGCCTCGCTTTCGTTTTTAGTTTATTGTTTCGCTTAAGCGACGTTATCAGTGCCATTCTCGCCATGCGCATTATCATTCAGTTTATGGGGCAGGCAGTTGGGCTATTGATTTTGCGAAAAAAGCGGGACAGGAAAAGCTTTCCTTTTCGAATGCCTTTGTTCCCATTGCCGGTGATCCTTGCACTGATCATGTGGCTTTTTGTCCTGATCTCAACCGGCAGCAGCCTTGTGGTGAGTGGCCTGATGGTATTAATATTAGGAACAGTGATCTATTTCGTTAAAGCCCGATATAACAGGGAATGGCCGTTCGCGGCGCAAGAGACGTGAACTCCCATTTTATCTTACATCCTGTTTTGGAGGAGTCGTAGTTCCTCCTGCATATTTTCTATTTTTTCAAGCAGGTGATTAATTGTTTCAAGGCCTTCCAGGTTTATTTGCAGATCGTAATGCAGTCTCATAAATTTCTCAAGTTTACCCAGGTCATCTACCTGTAGAAATGTCGATTTTTGTACCGAAGTCACATTGATGATGCCTGATTCACCGAGGGATGAGATAAACGAATACTCGATATTATGATGCAGGCAAAAGTCTTCTGCCGGAACCAGGTTTTTATTTTTCATAAAAAACTATTTCAGGACATTTTAGATAATTCGGTAAAGATTTCTTTCTGCTTGTCGGAAAGATTTACCGGCAGTTTTACCGTCCAGGTTACAAACATATCTCCAAAAGTTCCCTCGTTTTTGTAAACTGGAAATCCCTTGCCTTTTAACCTCACCCTAGTTCCGTTTTGCGTCTCCGGGGCAACTTTCAATTTTATCTTTCCGCTAAGGGTATCTATCGTTTTTTCACCGCCAAGCAGCGCAGTGTACAGGTCTAAATCCTCTTCTTTATAAACGTCATTTCCGTCGCGGCGAAAGCCTGTATTATTATTAATCACGAAGGTAATATACAAATCTCCTGCAGGACCGCCATTGACACCCGGGCTTCCGTATCCCCGGAGACGAATTACCTGGCCATTTTCAACGCCCGCCGGAATCGTGATACGCACAGTTTTGCTATTCACGTTAAGCGTTTGCTTATGCGTGGCGTAGGCCTCCGACAAGTTCAATGAAAGTTCAGCATTGTAGTCCTGCCCACGGAACTTTCGCTGCTGGCCACCTCGTTTCCTGGATCCTCCAAACAGCGATTCAAAAAAATCGGAAAAATCGGAATCTTCACCGGATGAATAGGTATATCCGCCGCCACCAAAGTCTTGCCCTCCAAAGCCAGTGTTATAACCTCCTTCCTTGCGGGCTTTTTCAAACTGGTCAGCATGTTTCCAGTCTTTACCGTACTGATCATATTTTTTACGCTTCTCCGGATCGCTCAGTACTTCATTAGCCTCGTTGATTTGTTGAAACTTTTTGTGCGCCTCCTTATCATTTGGATTTACATCAGGGTGAAATTTCCGGGCTAGTTTCCGGTAAGCTTTCTTAATGTCGTCTGCACTGGCCGTTTTTGCAATACCCAGCGTGCTATAATAGTCAACAAAATCCATAAGCTGCGAAGAACATTAGACGTTAAAATTAATAGATATTCGCTTCCGGCATGAAAAGAAATTTTGGCGTCTAAGGCATGCCGTTAGGTATCGGTCAAAAGAGCGGTTATCCTGAAGAAACCCACTCCCGCGCGGAATTGATCTCTTCTGACATGAACCCTTTTGCCTTACCCGGGACAAATACGCCAAAGGTGTCTGTAAATTTTCTAATATTTCGCCGGGAGGAAACGATTGCAATCCGTCCCCACCGTGTAAAATATTTCAGTCCAAGCAACGCATCATCTATCCAGGCCCGAAGGGTATAATTTTTTAAACCCGTTTCGATTACTAGCAGGTAGGAGATTTTCCTGCTGTCTTCCGATACGGATTTTACTTTTGGAGATATCGTGTTTTTGTAATCGCTGTGTGTCACTTTTCCTTTTGCAATAAAACCTGCAACATTCGAAGGCAGGTCCTGGATGATTTCAATCATAGCTTTATGTTTAAAGATCGGTACTGGTTCACCTCATGACAGTGGAATTATTTCCCCCCTTACCGTATTATTTTGATAAAGGGAGGCAGAAGGGAGATAAAAAAACGATGGCATTATATTGGTTTAACTAATGGAAACAAAATTATAATACCATGAGCATAAATGATAATCTAACCGAAGTATTGAACGATCTCATCGAAATTAATAATGATAGAACTAAAGGTTTTGATACCGCGGCAGAAGATGCTAAGAAAATGGATGTAGATTTACAGGCAACGTTTTCCAAAATGGCAAACGATAGCAGAAAATTTGCTGCTGAGTTAACCAATGAGGTTCATCGCCTTGGAGGTAAAGCGTCAACAGATTCAACTACAGGTGGCAAAATTCATCGCGCCTGGATGGATGTGAAAGCCACCTTTACCGGTAATGACCGTCAAGCCATGCTTAACTCGGCAGAGTTCGGAGAAGATCATGCGCTGAAAGCATATGATGAGGCGCTTGCTTCTGACGCAGAAATTTCTGCAGAAACACGCCAGTTGATTACTGACCAGCGTTCTGCAATCCAGAAAGAACATGACATTATAAAAAAAATCAGGGATACGAATAAAGAGTTACACGGGTAATTTCCACCCTTTAAAAATTGAGCCCGGAATTCCCGGGTTTTTTTTATGTGAAGTTTTGCAAGTTTACCCAGGGTCCTTCTAAAACAAAAAACTCCCGCATCTGCAGGAGTTTCTAAAATTTTGCACCAGGGGTTTAGTTTTTCCCTTGAACAAAGGATTTTGGGCATTTTCACGAAAGCTGTTAGCTTTTCAGGGTTTGGATTTTTAAAAGATAGAAATCTTTGCTTTTCACTTTTGGATATTGGATATTTTTGGACTAGGATTCAGCCATCTGAATGACAAAACAAATGTATAAAGGACCGTACATTTATCCCAGCGTTGATTTGCTGTTTTTTGTTATCCAGAAATTTACTGCGTAAAACGTAAATTTACGAGGACCCAATCGATGTTGATAAACAATATGACTAATGATAACTGTTGAACTTTTTATAAAAGGAGACGTACAGCGAGTATTCTATCGGGCCACAGCCGGTAAAAAGGCTGAAGAGCTTTCTATCAACGGTCAAATTGAAAATCGGCCAGACGGAAGTGTGAAAGCCATCATCACCGGTACAGAAGAAAACATAAATAAATTTGTTGCCTGGTGCAAGGAGGGAACTGCAAAAGCGTCAGTGGATCAGGTGATTGTTTCCCCTTCACAGCTAATAGAATTTGAAGAATTTAAAATTATCAGGAATTAAAAAAACATATCAAGAAAATGAGAACTGTTTTACTAATAATATTTTGTGGTCTTTCACAGGTCTATGGTCAGAAATACAACCTCTACATTGGCACTTATACCGGCACGGGTAGCAAGGGAATTTATACTTACGAGTTTGATGCTGGTAATGGCAATGTAAACCTTCTCTCTTCCACAGACTCAGCGACGAATCCCTCTTACCTGGCTCTTTCCGCAGACGGTAAAAATCTCTACAGCGTAAATGAAACTGGTGGAGAAGTGCCGGGTACTGTAAGCGCTTATGAAGTAGATCCATCTTCAGGTGCGCTGACGTTTCTTAATTCCGGTACTACTGGCGGTGATCATCCTTGCTACGTATCTATTGACAATAGTGGTAAATGGCTGGCTGTTGCCAACTACAGTGGCGGGAATACATCACTTTTTCAGATTGAAAGCGATGGAAACGTTGGCAAACGGGTACAACTTTTACAGGATGTTGGTAAGGGTGCAATTGCAAAGCGGCAAGACAAGCCTCATGTGCATTCTGCTACCTTTTCTCCTGACGGCAAATACTTATTTACTCCCGATCTCGGAACTGACAAGATTATGATTTATAGTTTTGATAACTCAAATAGTTCAGCACCGCTTTCTCCGGGCTCGCCAGCTTCTTTTGCTTCTACTCCTGGAAATGGTCCCCGCCACCTGACCTTCAGCCCTGACGGTAAATGTGTTTATGTGATCAATGAACTAACAGGGAACGTCACATCATTAAGTTACATGAACGGAAAACTTAAGCAATTCCAGGAGGTACCGGCCCACGACGCCAGCTACAAAGGTAAGATAGGGAGCGCCGATATACACGGTTCCCCTGATGGAAAATTCCTTTATGTTTCAAACCGGGGTGACGAAAATACCATCACCGGATTTTCAATAAATAAAAACGGAAAACTCTCGCTGATACAAATCATCCCAACCGGCGGAAAAACTCCGCGGAATTTCGTTATTGATCCAACGGGACAGTTTCTGTTGGTAGCGAATCAAAATTCAGATACCATTACTTTTTTTAAGCGAGATATGGAGAGTGGAAAGCTTTCAGGGATGGAAAACAGCATATCTGTACCCAAGCCGGTATGTCTAAAATTCAGTAAAATAAAATAACGGGTTATTCAATAATATTCCAACTTGTGGGCAGTTGATCTGTGCCCTCGATCGCCTTTCTTTCTTCGTCGGCTGCCTTGTAATTGTTGATGTAAGTACTGGAGTTATCACCCGGTAACACTGTATCATCAGACTTGATGTCAGTGATTACATTCTTGATGTCTTCCTCACTAATCATATCTGACTGATCACGAAGATGCAGGTCTATCTTCTGACGCGTCTTAGTGTCCGAAAATATTTCAGGGCGTGAAACCCCATTTTTCTTGTCGGCCATTTTTTTGAATTTTGGTGTGGATTAATGTCAAAAATTATGAAAAATAGATGCCACTTGGAAGAAGATGGGTAATGATAATGTTAAGTTAACATTCAAAAGCTCAAATTCTGCACTAAAACTAAGAAAGGTTCTTAACTGACATGAACAAATAGGGGTTTATCGAATATTGCTTTTCGACATCCATGTAGATATCGCCCATTTCCAGTTCGATAAAAGAGGCACCTTCCCTAATCTCCCACAGGTACATACGACGCTCTGAAACTTCAAATATTTCCGGTAACATCGCCGGAAGGAGGCCGTTCCAGCACGCTACTTCCAGTCGCTCTTTCTCGGAGAGGTGATTGTAGTCAATTCCATCTGTTGTCATGGCGAATTCCTGGCTGGAAAATGTGGTGCCAGTTACTACCATAATTTCTTGCTGTGTATAATTTGTATTCATATCCGTTTCGTTTTAGAACTTCCATTTTTAAGACAACCATCAAAGCCATTGCGAAAGCCTATGTTCTTGCAATTTTGTGTTAAATGCACTGATTTACACAATAAGGATTAAGGATTATCACTTCATGGCT
This sequence comes from Chitinophagales bacterium, assembly GCA_038213975.1. GTDB lineage: Bacteria > Bacteroidota > Bacteroidia > Chitinophagales > Chitinophagaceae > Ginsengibacter. The sequence continues at coordinate 2,618 of JBBQSI010000028.1, read as the reverse complement.
AATGCCAAAGTGCGAAAACAAAATATTGAATCGGGAAATTCAGAAAGATGGATGGGAAGAAAGCTATTCGCTGCTGGGAGTAAAAGTATATAACAAACGACGATTTTGCAATGCCTTCAGTATATTTTCTTTTTAATCATAAGTTCCAATTCACCCGACGATTTTTAACAGTGTTGGATGGAAAAGATGAAAGTTGAAAAGATTAAATTTGGTAAGACAATAAGACAATAAGACAATAAGACAATTAAAACGACCATCATGAAAACGAAAAAATTTACACTTATTCTCATTGCCTGTTTCGGTGCTTACATTTCGTCGGCACAAAGTGGACGTGAAGGAGGACGACGGTATACCCTTCCCTCATCCTCCGGGGAAAATGAACGAAGTACACCTGCGCGGAACCTCCCGAACAATGCCTCTTCCCAAGCTCGTTCCGCAACTATTGAGAGGCCCGCCATGCCGCGGGTGGCCGACAGGCCGTCGACAGTTAATAATCGTCAACCGCGCGAAGAATCAAGATATTCTGTGCCTTCCCGTCATCAAACGCAATCGCGGAATGCTACATCAAGCACTCCCCCTGTATCTGTAGACAGACCATCATCTTCTACACGCAGCTCATCTAACGGTGACCGGTATGCGCTAAATAACCGAATGAACAGGGTTAATACGGAAAGGTCCCGGAATAAAACAGTGGAAACACCACGCCGGACCGAGCCAAACCGCGTATTCTCTCAGAATAGTCAATCTTCCTCTCAGTCTGTTTCCCGCGGACGGAACTCAGGCAGCACTTACAGTAGGGGAAGCAGCGGCAATTATCGTGGAAGTGGAAGCAATTATTCAGCGGGGTCCCGCTATGCCAGTAACGCCTATTATAACACTTATAATTATTACAATACTCCTTATTATTACCGCAATGGTTACGACCGTGCTATTTACTTCATGCATGCGCCGAGGTATAACTACAGGCCACGGAGTTTCGTTTCAGTTTATTTTGGAAGCAATCCATACTATTATTCTGAGGGTTATTTCTATGATTATTATTCGGGCTATTACCAACCGATCTATCCACCTTTCGGACTGCGGATACCCACACTTCCATTCGGTTTTACCAGGATAAATGTTGGCTTTAATCCGTTCTATTATTACAATGGAATTTTCTATAGAAATGATAATGATTCGTACGAGGTAGTGGATGCGCCAATGGGTGCCACTGTACGTAGTTTACCCCGGGGTGCAAAAATGGTGGTTGTGAATGGTGAGGAATTCTACGAGTTGAACGGAACTTATTTTAAGAAGCAGCGGAATGATCAAGGAGCGAAAGTGTATGTGGTTGTAGGAAAGCACGGGGAGATTAATAATTCATTCCAGGGAAGCGCCGATGAATCTTTCAGACAACAGGACGGAGATATTTTAAATGTACTGCCCGCGGATTCAAAAGCGATAACGTTGAATGGTCACCAGCTTTACTTAACACCGGATGGCAGTTATTTAGAGCAAATCGATAGTAATCCGGTGCAATATAAAGTAGTCGGTCAATAAATAAATGTTGCGTTTTTTATTTGGTTTTCCGGGCCGCAAGGCCCGGTTTTTTTTATTTCAAAAGGAATGCCTCAAACTTTTTCAACTCGGCAACTTCTGCGGGTAGTAATTCATTCTTCTCACACCGTGCCCTTAAAAAAAGTACACGCTTGTGTGCGGGAAACTTTGCGAGTATCCTCCCTATAATTTCTTCCGACACATGGTCTGTTTTTTCTTGTATGCTTAGTATGGGTAATTCAGACTTGTATCTCGTCGGCATTTTTTTAATAATAGCCTCCAGCGTTCCAAGCTTTCCGGGCACGATCTCAGGAATTTTTGACGCCTTGTCGCGTAAACCCTGAAGCTGTTTTTTGCTCAGGCTGCCGCGTTGTTGATATTGTTTGTACAAGCTTATTATAAAAGAAGAAGTGGGGAAGGCCATTAAGCAATCTTCGAGTACAATATTTATTATGTCGATTTTTTTATCCTTGTTTACCATTTCTTGCGAATTGAACACAGTTGGAGATTTTAAAGGTAGAAATTAAGGGAACAATAGTTGTCACTAATTGTAGTGGTATGTAATCTTAAAACAAATGTCTGGGGCACACTAAATAACTCCCCCTCGCTTTGATAAAGAAAATCGATAGACGAAATGCATCCTTAGGCAACTGAGTAACTTGCAGACCTGCATGTGAAATTATTGCTACACTCGCTGCAATAAACTCTCCGGATGACGCATAATGCCAATATAATACAATGTTAAAATAGTTGCTATCTACAATAATTTATGATGAGAATATTTTTATTGATGTTATGCTTTACAACTCTTTGCCAGGCTGTGTTTAGTCAGCAAATAGAAGAGTTTTCCATGGACAATCAAGAACCAGTCTTAAGATCCCGGGGTATTACTAAGATCTATGGTAAGATCGTCGATCTTGAATCGAAGCAGGCAATTCCATTTGCTTCTGTACAACTAACCGTAAAAGTGTACGATGAAATTTATAAAAGACAGAAAGACTCTATCATTTCCGCGATGCTCAGCGAATCGAACGGAGATTTCGCTTTTAATGATATCCCCATTTATGATACAATGAGTGTAT
>JBBQSI010000027.1:0-14854 GCA_038213975.1 Chitinophagales bacterium | reverse complement strand
ATCTGATGAAAGCACTGTCAACTGTGAAATGCCGGACTGCTACCGATCAAAGCGAAGTTGCTGAAGAATAGCCCGCGCCCCCTTTTGCCTGATGACGAGAGTAGTGCGATAGATACCCTTGCTGGTATTTAGCTTCCCTATACAATAATGTGGAGTATAACTGTGAGTAAATTGCAAGACGCTGAAATTCTTGACATGATTCGTTTCAAAAAAATCTTCTATAACGAGCTCGGCCTGGTTGCGGCTATAGGTTCCTGATTGCTTTGGAAAGGAGATGGTCACGCTTTTGTCAAAGTACCGGGAGACACCGGAAGAGTTACCATTTTGTAAGGCGAGTATTAAATCGTCGTAAGATACCGTGGCGGAAGGCACTGAGGTACACAGGATCAATATGGATAATAAGTATCGCACTCCCTGTTAGTAAACGCTCCTACTTTTGCGAAAAACGTGCCAATTAACGATATGATACCAGTGCACATGTGAAGGCTTTTGGAAATTTCTTCGAACAATGTTAAGGGCTAATATGTAGTTTTGAAAAATGGAGTCAAAAAGAGCAATGCTCATCGTAATGGACGGCTGGGGCATCGGCAAAGTAAATGACAGTGATGCCATCCAGCATTCAAAAGTTCCATTTGTAAATTCCCTCTACCGGAAATATCCAAACACCACACTCACTACCTGCGGGAAGGCCGTCGGGTTGCCAGAGGGGCAGATGGGAAATAGTGAAGTTGGCCATTTAAACCTTGGCGCCGGCAGGATCGTTTATCAGGAGTTGGAGCGGATAAACGTGGCTATCGAAAATGGAACCTTTCAAAAAAATCCAGCATTGCTAAGCAGCATTGACTACGCAAATGAAAATAATAAGCCCCTCCACCTTCTCGGCCTGGTTAGCAACGGCGGAGTACACTCTCACATAGAGCATCTCAAAGCAATTGTATCGGTTTGTAATGAGAAGAAAGTTCAGCGATTATTCATCCACGCGTTTACAGATGGCCGTGATACAGATCCGAAAAGTGGCTTGCATTTTCTAAGTGAGCTGCAGCAGTACCTGGATAAAACTACCGGTAAAATCGCGAGCATCACCGGTCGTTATTATGCAATGGACCGTGATAAGCGATGGGAACGCGTTAAAATTGCCTTTGATGCTCTGGTTTATCTAAAAGGAAATATTACCAATGACCTGATGGCTGCCGTGGAAGAATCGTATCGTAGTAATGTGACGGATGAATTTATACTGCCCATTATAAATCAATCAACGCCCGGGGCTGCCATTAGAGATGGCGACGCTGTTATATGCTTCAATTTTCGAACAGACAGGTGTCGTGAAATCACCCAGGTACTCACGCAGACATCGATGCCGGAGTACGATATGCATACACTCAACCTGCGTTATACAACGATGGCCCGTTATGATCACACGTTTGAACATGTTGACGTGATTTTTGAAAATGAAGATCTTCAGAACACCCTTGGAGAAGTACTCGCCACGCATGGTAAAACTCAGATAAGAATAGCTGAAACTGAAAAATATCCGCACGTTTCATTCTTCTTCAGTGGCGGACGGGAAACGCCTTTTGAAGGAGAAAAAAGAATTATGATGCCGTCGCCAAAAGTGGCAACCTATGACCTACAGCCATCAATGAGCGCAGATGAATTGACCACAGCGCTTTTACCGGAAATCAATAATAAAACAGCGGACTTCATATGTCTCAATTTTGCTAACGCAGATATGGTCGGACATACAGGAGTGTGGGAAGCAGTGGTGAAAGCCGTTGAAACGGTTGACAAATGTGTTGAAAAAATCGTGACGGCGGGTTTGGAAAATGGCTATACCATTTTTCTTACTGCAGATCATGGCAATGCAGATTTTATGATCAACGCCGACGGAACACCGAATACAGCGCACACTACTAACCTGGTTCCACTTTTCATCATAGATAAAGAGTGGAAAGGTAATGTGCTACCCGGTAAATTAGGTGACATAGCTCCAACGATCCTTTCATTTCTCGATCTTCCAATTCCTTCCCAAATGACCGGGGATATCTTGGTAAAAGATGGCGTAATGGCCTAATCAAAAAAAAATTGAAAAAAGCTGTACGTTACCCTGTTAGAACTATTGGCAGTCCTAAACGTTATCCAGTTTATCCGCCCGAACTCGCTCCTTAGCCCATGTTTGACGAAAGCATTGACCAGGATAAACGGGAGAGACGCCACTGACATCTTACAGACATGTTCATACCGATGCGAAACTTTCGGCAGGAGAGGAAATCTTTGGAAGAGTGGGTCGTACAAACGCCAGTATCACTAAAGGCAAAATATCCTCTCCTGGTGTAGCCTGCATGACAGAAAGCGGTAAAATCCACGCCCGCCGTAGCTTTTCATGAATTATATTTAAATCAACACGCAGCGAACAGCGTTATTATTTGTCCTATCTTAGTAGGGTTAAACCAAGCACGATATATGACAGAAGAGCAGATGCTTAAGGGCTGTCTAGAAAATGATGCATCCATGCAGGAAGCATTATATAAGCGTTTTAGCCCGAGGATGTTAGGTGTATGCTACAGATTTGCGCGGAACCGGGAAGATGCTGAAGATATGCTCCAGGAAGGCTTTATCAAAGTGTTTTCCCAGATTCACCAGTTCAGGAGCCAGGGCGCTCTGGAAGGGTGGATCCGCAGAATTATTGTTCACACTTGCATCAATATCTTAAAGAAAAACAAAAAGTTCAGCGACACATTGGACTTGTTCCATGCCGGAAGTTTGCATGTAAATGAGAACAACATTCCTTCTATCCTGCAGGCAAAGCAAGTGGTAGAATGTATAAGATTGTTACCGCTTGGCTATCGTACAGTATTAAACCTGTATGCCATTGAAGGTTATTCTCATCGCGAAATTGCAACCATCCTCGACATAGAAGAAAGCACCAGTCGCTCCCAATATACCCGTGCTAAATCAATGCTGGAAGACATTTTATTGAAAAATAAAATTCTTAATCAGCCGAGGCATAAAGCCAGAGCGATGGGTATCATGTAAGCCCAAAAACTGACCAAAACTTAACTACTTATAACCCTTAGTGAAATACGTGTCAAATGGAAGAAAAATTTTACCTGGACGACTTTGAACTTTCGCTCCAAGACCAGGCCAATGATTTTAAAATGGCACCGTCCAAAAAGGTGTGGCAAGGCATATACAATGGCCTCCATCCCGGAAGAAGGTGGCCTTCGATAACGATGTCAATTGTTTTACTTTCGGCTGTACTCAGCATCGGATTTATTAATTCAAAGAAAAATCACCTTACTGCTTCCAATTCTACTCAAACTGCAAACATTAGTACATCCGTTGTAGCCGGAAATTTTCAAGACAAGACTGCCCAGGTAAGTAGTGCGGCCCTTCCAATTCTGGCCGGCAACAGACCGTCGTTACTAATTCAAACTACTGCTGCCAGTGGAAAATCTGTGACTGAAAAAGCCGATGCAGGCTACATTACGAAGATGGGAAACGGTGAAGACGAGACAGTAGTCCAAACCACAGGAAGGCAGCCTGCAACTGTGGCTTCTTCAGCAGCTGCAAACAAAATTATCAAAGAATCAAACATCCCGGACCATGATGGGGTAAAAGAAAAGTCATTACCAGTTACGACTTTCCAGGAAAATGCTGAACCAATCCTGGAACTTCAACCCGTGATTAACGAAGAAATTTCAGTCATTGAAATACCTGTTCATAATGACCTGACAAGAAATATTGAATCCGGGGACTTGAGCCAGAGTGAGATTCAAGAAAGTGGTAGTATTTCGTCATTTTTAGCTGGCAGTATTACGAACAATTCCGTAAAAACTTTCAAGCCGTCCTCATTTCCACTCAAGAAAATTGGGCATGCTAATAATCTGATGATTACAAAAAATGCTGAACTGAAAGCCGTAAGGCGAAAGTTTAGTAAGATAAAATGGACTTATTATGCAGCACCTTTTGTAAGTACGGTTCGTATCAGTGGCGAGAAAAACACTCAAAATTTGGTATCTGGACTGGCAACTCCGTTACCTCAGGTAAACCAGAAAGGCTTGAACATTGAGAAGAGCGCTGCGCTTGGATTCGAAGCCGGAATGCAAATGAATTACAAGCTGACCAAAAAAATGAGCCTTACTGCTGGTGCTCACTTCACACGCTCAGGTTATAATATCATTTCAAATATTGTCCACCCTGTTTTATCTACGGTTGTATTCCGCGATCCTAATTCCGGTAATATATACTCGCGGAGTTTCGTCTCCGTGTACGGTGATGGCTCCGGTGCATCAAAAGAATTGCTTCACAATTACAACTACCAGGCTTCACTGCCGGTAGGTATCCAATACACCTTGTTCGGCACAGACAAAGTGCAGTTTAATATTAATGCAAGTGTAGAGCCGTCAAGAGTTTTAAAAGCTGATGCTTTTGTCTTATCATCCGACGGAAGAAATTATGTTAGTGTGCCGGACCTCATTCGCAAATGGAATATCGGTACCAATTTCGGTCCCTATGTGAGTTTTCGGTCCAGCAAACTTGTTTGGAATATCGGGCCGAATATCAGATATCAATGGTTGTCTACTTTCCAGGATTCTTATACGATTAAGCAACACCTCATAGATTACGGGATCAGGCTGGGTATAAGTCGTTAAGCCTTTTTTACAATAAAGGGTTTGCTTAATCGTTTTAACTTTCTAACTATCATTTTTTCTTGGAAAGTCGTTGCCCCGTACCCTGCAGCGGCTTTTTTTTTGCCCTATTTCCAGGGGCTGATTGTATTTCACCATTCGCTAAGCCCTTCATCCGGTATATTTAATCAGTAATTTTACAGATGTCAAAGTTGTTGCCGCCGTTGGTAATAATCCTAATGCTTTTCTCCTGCCGTGAAGAGGTAAAGCACACCCCAATATCGCCTGTCAACGAGGATTCAACGCAGCAAGACGTTGCTGTTTTTCCAGTTACAGAATATTTTCGGGGGCAGTTAAATGAACTGGACTCTATGCCAATTACGCTTTTGAAAATTGACATTACCGGCAGTAAGACCGATTCCACCTGGCTTCCGAAAAAAGATATTCGAAATTATGTACAACCTTTCCTTACGCCCATTATTGACTCGGCCCTCATCACATCTTATTTTAAACGGCGTTCCTTTATGGACCAGACAATTAACGCTGTGACATTCACTTATGACACCCCCTCCTCATCTTTGCCTGATTCTATTAATTTAAAAGAGTGCGACGTGTATGTTGATCCTGATAGAAACTCTGTAACAAGGATCTATATGCTTAAATCAGTCCCAGGCGATCAGCGCTCGCTTGATTCGCAGCTCACCTGGAAAACCGGGAAATCTTTTAGTATACGGACCATTGTGGAGGAACAAGGAAAACCTGCAGTGATAAAAGAACAAATAATTAAATGGGACTTCAGCGATGACGATGGAGAAGTTACGAATTGAACAATGGAATTCACACTGCAAGCAACGATAAAATCACTGCCCAATCAACCAGGTATCTATAAGTACTATGATGGCAATAACGAGTTGATCTATGTTGGCAAAGCCAAAAGCATTAAGAAGCGGGTAAGCTCGTATTTTACAAAAACTTACACGGGGTACAAGACCCACGAATTGGTAAAGCGTATTCGCCGGGTTGAATTTACAATTGTTGGTAATGAACAGGATGCCTTCCTGTTGGAAAATTCCCTGATAAAACAATTTCAACCAAAGTTCAATATTAACCTGAAGGATGATAAATCCTATCCCTACATCGTTGTAAAAAACGAACCCTTTCCACGGGTCTTCCTTACGCGATCAAAAATCAACGACGGCTCAGAATACCTTGGCCCTTTTACCTCCGTTGGAAAAGTAAGAGACTTACTCATTTTCATTAAGCAAAATATCCAGCTACGTACCTGTAAGCTAAATCTGACGCAGGAAAACATAAGACGTAAAAAATTTAAAGTGTGCCTTGAATATCATCTTGGTAATTGCAAGGGACCTTGCGAAGGACTTCAGTCCCCTGAAGACTACCGGGCAGGCCTGACTCAGCTGAAGAATCTTATGAAAGGAAATCGTACACCAGTTATTAATCATTTTAAGGAAGAGATGGCGGGGTTCGCCTCAAAAATGAAATTTGAAAAAGCAGAGTTTATCCGAAAAAAAATAGATCACCTGCAGAACTACAGGGCGAAATCACAGGTAGTACACGAACACGTAAAATGCGCGGATGTTTTTTCTATTTTAAAAGACGGAGACATTGCGTATGTAAACTATCTGATGGTAAGCGAGGGAACGATTGTTCTTACCAAAACGATTGAACTTGAGCAAAAACTGGATGAGACGCCGGAAGAAGTGATGGAGTTTGCAATTGCACAATTGAGGAGCAGGTTTCCGAGCGAAGCCACGGAAATCATCCTCCCGTTTGAAATTGAATATCCAGAAGAAAATATTGTGGTGACCGTGCCAAAGGCAGGAGATAAAAAAAAATTGCTTGACCTCTCTGAGCAAAATGTAAACTACTTTATTGGGGACATCAGGCGAAAGAAGATGCTGAGACTGGAAGGAAAAACGGATAATGAAAAAATGAAAGTGCTGCAGCAACTACAGGAAGATTTGAAATTATCAGCGCTGCCGTCCCACATTGAATGTTTTGATAACTCGAATTTCCAGGGCAGCTACCCGGTGGCAGCCATGGTTTATTTTCGTGATGGGACGCCGGACAATTCTCAATATCGCCGTTTCAATATTAAAACTGTGGAGGGCATAAATGACTTTGCCAGCATGAAGGAAATTGTTTTCCGGCGGTACAAAAGATTGATCAAAGAAAATGCGGAACTGCCGCATCTCGTGGTGATAGATGGGGGCAAAGGCCAATTGAATGCTGCGGTGGAGGCATTGCAGGAACTACACCTCATTGGAAAGATCACTATCATCGGCCTGGCAAAAAGTGAAGAGGAGATTTTTTTTCCCGGTGATCAGCAGTCGATCAAACTTGCCTGGGATAGCGAAAGTCTGAAATTGATCCGGCGTATCAGGGATGAAGTGCACCGCTTCGGCATCGCCTTTCATCGGAACCAGCGCAGCAGGGGCACCTTCGTAAACGAGCTTGAAAAAATTAAGGGCATTGGAAAAAGTACAGCGGATATGTTGCTAAAAAAATATAGATCGGTGAAAAAAATCCGGGAACTACCCGCGGATGAGCTTGCAGGCGTCGTCGGAACTTCTAAAGCCAGTCTTATTACAAATTACTTCAGCGAGAGCCAGGCCTGATGGTGGCAAATGTTTGCTAAATTTATTTTACTTCAAAACACGGTTATGGAAAATCTCACTCTCTTTTTTAACCGGGTGAAAGAGCTTTCGTTGTGGCAAAGACTTTTCTCCTGGTCCTCTGTAAAAAGACTGAGCTACGATGCCTTTGAAGAGTTCCGAAATTTACAACGTGACTTGGTTTCGGTCCGTCAACATACGGAAGGCCTGGGGAAACAACGGGATAGCCTATCCGCAGAAAAAAGTAACCTGTGTGAAAAGATCTTCGAGCATAAAAATTTATTGAATGGTAAAGATGAAGAAATACGTCACTTGCGCAATAAGCTGACAGAGTTCAGCGACATAATTGCCACGCAAGGGAAAGTAATATCCCGGCTGGAAGCTGATGCCCCACAGCGTGCCCGCGATTTTGATGAAAGAATAGCGAGACTCAACCAACTCCAGGATAGCCTGGAAAAAGAGCAGCGGGCAATACGTGAGAATAATTTTGCAGAACAACGGAAGAGTTTCGAAATGATGAAGCAGCAGTGGATCGTACATGAGACTTCCGTAAAAACCAAACTAAAGAGCTTGTGCCAAAAACACCAGGTTTGTTACATGGAATCGGTGCCGTTCCGCGGAAGTCCTGATAATACCTTGCAGATCTGTGGCGAGTATGTGATATTCGATGCAAAAAGCCCCGCCAGTGATGATTTGAAAAATTTTCCAAAATATATTAAGACACAGACTGAACAGGTAAGAAAATATGTGATACAGGAAAATGTAAAAAAGGAGGTTTTTCTCGTCGTGCCGACAAATGCGATTCACCTGGTAGAAGAGCTTCACATTAACATGGGAGATTATCAGGTTTACATCATCTCGTGTGATGCGTTGGAACCTGTGATTCTTTTCCTGCAAAAGCTGGAAGAATATGAATTTGTAAACCAGTTGAGCCCGGATGAGCGAGATAACATTTGCCGGGTCATTGGCAAGTTTGCACATACTACCAAGAGAAAGATACAAGTGGATCAATTTTTTGCAGCCGAATTTCTCAATCTATTAGCGAGGTATCGCAATGACCTCCCGCCAGATATCCTGGCGCAGGTTATAGCGTTCGAAGCCGCTGAAAAATTAAATCCGCCCCTGGAAAAGACAGCAAAACAAATATCAGCCAGGGAACTACAGGCGAGGCACCAGGGATTAAGTGCGGAAGCCGGCATTAGGGAAATAGCCATACCGAAAACAATAGAAGAAATGAAAAATCTGCAATGATGGATCTACAATACCGCCATGAATAGATCCCTGTCATCTCAAAAGCACCGGAGGAACCTGTGAGATCGATTGCACTTTTATTTGTTTGTAAAATTCTTCAGCACCTTCCGACTGCAGCTGAATTTTCCCTCTAACTAACGGTATCGCCTGCCCGTTTTCAAACTGGCTTGAATTGTACAAGACCATTACTACCCTGCCATTCACTACGTGTACACTGGTATCACCATGGCAATAGAGGTCTATTGTGTTCCATTCTCCCGAGGGCTTTTCAGCATCACCGCGCTTCTTTGCATGTCTTCCGACAGGGCCGTCTGCACTGAACGTACGGAGCGTACCCGCAGGATCATACACATAGTCATTTCCTGATTTAGTGACCGGGATATCCTGCATTCCACCCGCGACTCCCCAATAATCACCGGTATTCGTTTCTTCCACCTGGAATTCCTGGGACCGCATCCAGGCACCGTAGTCCGCGCCATGTTCACCCCCGGCGAAATACAGTAAGCCACTGTCTTTATTCTTATTTTTTTTCTGTCCCCATGTTAGCCTTCCCCATTTAAACATAAGGGTTAGGTGAAAGTTTTCAAACTGATCTGTAGTGGAGATACCTCCTCATTTTGCACCGGAGATCCTGATCACGCGGTCATCTCCATCGTTTACGATCGTAAAAAATTATCCGGATCCTTATTCAAGCCTACAGGAACATTGGTCAGCATTTTACCAGAATCATCCAACGGGGCCCCGATGTAAGTATCCCAGCCGAGCAGGTCTTTACCATTATACAATTGCTTCCATACATCACTCTGTGCTTTCTGCACTTTTGTATTGCTACAAGCCATGAGAAAGAGTAGGCTTATAAGTATAATCAGTTTCATGTGGGCTTACCCGTTAGTAAATTGTAAATATCTATTTCCTTTTATAAAAATAGAGCTTTTGGCCTGAGCCGGATGGCTGCTCGCTAAGCGTAAAATAACCGCTATCATTTTCACTGAAACAAACAGCTTCGCCCTGTGGCTCTGGCTTATAAGGAATTTGAGTACCCATGCCTGAGAGCACCGCAGGAAATGTTTGGTTTGTGTTGCGCTTGTAATAGTACAGTTTGTCGTACGTCTTTACAATCAACTCGTTCCCATTAGCAGCAAGAGATGCGCCCACCACACCCGGAAATTGTAGCTCTCCCACTTTGATACATACATTCATGGTATCTGAATATGGAAAGGCTATTTTATATAATAAAGACGGGTTATCTCTCTTCGTGATAAGATAAATGTCGTGCGATAACGGGTCTAAAAAAATGGCTTCTGCATCATGGGATTTGTCCGGGTATTTAAAATGTATTGCCCTCGTAGGCAACACCGAACCTGCGCTTGATAAAGGTTCCGGAAGAATGTAGATCACATAATCAGGATAGGCTTCAGCGTTGTCGCCAATATCAGCCACATACAAAGAATCGCCTGAAATGGCTATTTCCTCCCAGTCCCGGTTAACTGCATTTTTCAAGACTACGGAACTTTTCACTGCACCGTCCGAACTCAACAGCAATATCTCATTTGGATTACCACTATCCTGCTCCACCCAAATATTTCCCGGATTTAATTTGCTGGCAGCAATACCAGATGCCTCAGGTATAATTATAGTCATATTCTGAACGACAGGTACGGAGTCAAATAATTCAGTGACGGCGAGAGATGGCTTTGAAGGATCGCAACTGGTGAAAAGAAGGCACAACACCATACAAACCAGGAACAAGTTGGGAGTAGTAAGTTTCAATGAAATGAATATCTGCTTAAATTTGTAATAGCCAATTTTTTGAGAGCGGCAATTCGACTTCGAAAATAGTTTTTTTGGTGGTTATGTTGTGAACTTCTATGTCACCGCTGCGGCGCGAATCGTTTCTTTGGAAATGAATAGGCCAGTTCCATGGCCGGGATGCGTATTGATTTCCTCCTCAGATTCTAAAATAAGATTACCGTAGTGCACTGGAAGTTGAACTAATTGCAAATTTAACTCGAGATCGATATTATCGATGGAGCTGAATACCCTGTAAAGTGTAGTCGGTATCACAGATTTAACCAAGGCATTAAGAATTACTAAAAAACTGGCATTTCCCTCAGTATAAAAAATTCAAGTAAACCTTGATTGAAGCATTTTGAAAACCGAGGCAGGTTGTCATACAACCCATTTCAGCAAAAAAAGCTACACAACTTTTAAAACTACCTTACCCCGCGGGTGTCCGTCTTCGCTATATATTTGCGCTTTTTCCGCATCTTCTAAAGCGAAAACTTTTGCTATTACCGGCCTCACTTTTCCAGAATCAATGAGCTCTGCAATTTGTTGCAAATCTGCCGGGATGGACTCTGCCATGAAAGCCTTCATCTCGATATTTTTTTCCTCAGCTTCCTTTTGATATTTAGGCGCAACCGTAGTTACCAGCGTACCGCCGTCTTTTATCACTTCCAGCGATTTCTTCTGTGTTTCACCTCCCACCAAATCCAGGACGAAATCTACTTTATCTAATTCTTTCTCAAAATCTTCCTGGTGATAATCAAGCACTTCGTCTGCACCGAGATCGTATATTAGATCAATGCCATCCCGCGAAGATGTTGCTATCACATAGGCCCCTTTCCATTTAGCAAACTGAACTGCATAAGTACCGACGCCACCTGAGCCGCCATGAATAAGAATTCTTTGCCCCCTTTTTAAGTTACCATGCGTGAACAGTGCCTGCCATGCCGTTTGACCTGCAAGGGGGACACCTGCGGACTTATCATGGTCAATGCTTTTTGGTTTAGCATTTAACTCATCTGCCTTCATCACAACATACTCTGCATAGCTGCCATTCCCGGAAAGAGAAGGACGCCCATAAACTTCATCGCCTTTCTTGAAATTAAGTATATCACTCCCAACTTCTGCAACTTCTCCGGACACGTCCCAACCGGGTATGAGAGGAAAGGAGACGGGATACATTTCCTTTGCCATGCCGGCCCTGATTTTCCAGTCAATCGGATTTACTCCGGAGGCATGTACTTTAATTAATACCTCATCTTTCGCTGGCATTGGAGTAGGAGCATCTTCGTATTTCAACTCTTCCGGACCCCCATATTTGTGGATTCTGATCGCTTTCATCGTACTAATTTACCTGAGATCAATACACGAATTATGCCTGAAAAGCAAGTGCGGGAAAGACAAAATTTCAACTCGAATTTTGCAAAAAATTCTACATGAGGCGGGAAAACGGGGATTAATGGCAAAGCCTGGCGAGAAGTTCCTCGTGTTGAGGAAACGCCCTGATAATTTCAGCTTTCCTCGCAATTTCAAAGTCGTCAAAGTCAAAACCTGGTGAAACTGAGCATCCCGCGAGGCTGAAATCGCCCGCAGGAGCGGGTTCGGAAGCAAACCATTTATTAGCCGGTACGATAAATTGAAACTGTTGGCCGGCAGCATAGTCGTTGCCGAGGACAACGCGGGAATAGTTCCCATCTTCATCAATGATATGAATGTACAGTGGATGGCCAGCATAGAAGTGCCAGCACTCATCGCTTTTGATGCGGTGAAAGATCGATCGCTCACCCCGTTGGAGTAAATAATAAATAGCTGTACATAAACTGCGTTTACCCGTAAACCGTGAGGGCAAACCCTCGGCCGCAACTCCTTCATGACTGCGGTACGTTTCTTTGAAATGTCCACCCTCAGGATGGGGTATGAGATGGAGACTTTTGATTAGTTCTAAAGCGTTCACGTTCTTTAACTTGAAAAGTGAGTATCAAATCGAAAACTATGAGGGCTTTAAGATACCGCACTTCCCACTCGTGCATTAAAGCAATAACAGAATTTTAGCAATCTAGAGGGAGGTAGCCATTAGTTGGCTACCTTTCCTCTCACACCACTGTATATACTTACATGTACGGCGGTTTCCCACTGTGATGTTTGTTGTTCTCGCTTACTGAAAGGTTTTATGTTCTACGTTTTTTGGGTACTGTGGTTACGTTTACTTCTCTTAAAAGATTTTCGGCAGTCTTGCGACACTTTTCAACAACATCCTTTTACAATTTCCAGCACTAACTTCACTTGGAGATTCAGCCCTTGCCTCCTGTATATTTCTATATCTTGGGCGCTACTATGGCCTCTCCTGGCTTCCCGGTTTGTAGGGATACTTCCTGAGATCTCCCGTGGTAAATCATATTTCTTTCCGTGAAAATTGCAGGATTTACCACCTTCAGTTATGGTTGGTTTTGTGGTTTCGCAGTCCGTTGCCGCAAACCCTAATTATAAATAGGCCTATCTCCTGTTTCTGTTCCCCGAAATAATCAGGGCCGGCTGTCAATTCCCACTTTTGCCTCCGACTTCCTTCAGACCTCCCTTTGCCGGCAGGTTCCATTTCGTAATGGACACCCGTGACTTTAGCTAACAATTCTTTCCCAACCCGGCTCGTTCGGAACTTTCATCCTATAGAAATATCCCTTCCAAGGCGCACAAAGAAAACCCCGCTTTTGAGTGCGGGGATTACCAAACAGCCTGCAGTAATTATTTCCAGACGAACTTGCTCAACGTGATGTAATGCTTCTGTGTCCTCCCGTCGTAATAAATATTATACTGGCCCGGGACGAAAGCATTTACCTGATGATCGTACTTCACACGGCCAAACTCTTCCTGGAAGGAAGCGCCACTCATAAGAAATTGTTGCGTGATCATGGGCTCAACGAAAGTGAAAGCACCGGCATAACTGCCGTAGATCATTGTTTTGCTGAATGGAGGCACAAAAAGAATACTCGCCCAATGTTTGCCCATCTGTGGTACACCGCCGGGTGTGGGAACAAAATTATCCGGCCAGGTGGCAGGTGGCGGCAAAAGATCGAAAGGAGCTGTTGCCACTTCGTATGGGGGAATGGCCAACCGAGCCTGCAGACTGATCATATAAAAATGGAAATCAAAATGTGGCACGTCAAAAACATGCTCCGGTTCGTGTCCGTGCACGTTCCAGTTGATAGTGATATGATCGAAAAGTGTAGCAGCTTTTGCCTTCTGATGAAGCGGCAAAATGTAGGTTGCTGCGGCAAAATCCATAGGATCACTTGGCAATCCTGACAGGGCGCCTTGGGTAAGTTCAATACCAATTTCCTGCGGCAAGCCGGCGTGATTGATGGATATCCACGAACGGCCTTTACCATTGCCTATACTTACCTCCGGTCCCTTAAAGGTATTTACGTGGTCGGCATTTTTGGCCGCCTTTCCTTCTACATCAGGAGCTTGTGAAGGTTGAATTAATTCAGCCTGTTTGTTGCACGCTGCAAAAAACATAACTACAGAAAATGCGATGGCGCATTTAAAAGCCAGATACTTTGTCATGTTAAAAGGTTTAATAAAGAATTGTTATTAATCTTTCCCTGGCGACAGTGTAAGCAGCCGGCGTTAAAAATAGGTAAGTTGGTATTCAAAAAGAGTGGGAGTGTAATTTAATGGAGGAAGCTGAATAATGCTAAATTTTCTGACTTAATTTTTAAAATCTAACTCCATGATTTCAATTTTCCTGAAATCCATCGGGTGATTGTTTGATTGAATAGAGATATAACTTTTACGCACGATTGTGTCTCCGCCATGGACGAGTTTGTTGCAATGGCATTCGTTGTATCGTATTGCGGATAATCAAACGAGATGATCTCTTCTTTATTTACGAAGTGCTGACTGTACCATTGTTCATCTATATTTCTGCGGTAACCCATTGATCGCCTGCAAAAGTTTTCTTTATGAAAGGTGGATTACATTAGGCGGGATTTTTCGCACCAAATGATCAATACCGACATCCCCAGGAAGGGACACCGGGTGCTGTGTCACCTACAAACCGATACTCAACTTTTAAACGGTAGTTTGTAAAAACTTTATCGTAAAAAAGGGCACCAAAGCGCTGACGAAAACTATCATAGGCATTGTATCTCGTGCTTAGAATTCCATCTTTCACGCGGACAGAACACAAACAGAATGCGCACATTTAAATCTTGAGATGAATGACTGACCGGGGCTCAATTTAAGGCATAATATTCGTTGATACGCAGGTAAATAAAACCAAATGGAAAGCACCTATACTTTTATTCAGGGTGAGTCACCCCTTGTCGCGGCAGCGATTCACGAAGGCCATCACACGCGCAACGATATTGCCGATCTCCTCAATCTCAATGATGAAGAGCGCCTGAGAGAAGAAGATCCTTTTACAGCAAAATGGTTAAACTTTAGAGACAATCGAATTATTGTACACCATATAACTCTTGCGACATTGTAACTTGGAATCCTTGCAACAAATTTTACGAAAGCACATGAGATTTTTATTCATTCCGGCCCTGGCCT
>JBBQSI010000026.1:0-15026 GCA_038213975.1 Chitinophagales bacterium | reverse complement strand
GAAAGGTCTGGTGTGGTTCTTTGCCATTACCCTGATACTGATCTCAATTTACCAACTTTCATTTACCTGGGTAGTAAATGCCCATGAAAAAGCCATGCGTGAAAAGGCGGAGAGAACGGTAAAAATGAGCAGTCCCGGTGTTACAGGTGAAGAAAAAGAAGCATTGGTTCGCGAGCGCTTTTCCCATTTGCTTGATAGCACGCGGGACACAAAGATCTATCCTTTATTAGGCACTACTTACCAGAAAAGTAAAGAGAATGAATTAAACCTAGGCCTTGATCTGCAGGGGGGAATGAACGTGACGCTGAACGTTAGCCTGGAAGGGCTTTTGAAATCAATGAGTAATAATCCCAAGGATGCCCAGCTGGTAAATGCATTGAACAGAACAAACCAGGAAAAAATAACCAGCAACCTCGACTACATCACCCTATTCGGGCAAGTTTTTAAACAACAAAACCCGGGCACAAATCTTTCTTCTTTATTTGCCGGAGCTGGCAAAGCGATTAAGATCACTGATAGTGATGAGCAGGTGATGGATCAGTTGCGCACTGTTTCTCAGGGCGCCATCAACCAGACTTATAAGATCCTGCTGAAGCGGATCGACCAATTTGGTGTAGCCCAACCAAATATCAACCTGGATCAAACAAAAGGCATTATCACCGTAGAGCTTGCAGGTGTGCAAGACCCTACGCGTGTTCGTAATCTTTTACAGGCATCTGCCCATTTACAATTTTGGGAAGTGTATAATATTGCAGAGATCAACAGGAACTTTGAGGATGCTGATAAAGCCCTCGCATCTTACCTGAGTGGCGTGTCACCGGATAGTTCTGTTGCCGGACCGGACTCTACTTCGTCTCGTATAGATTCAGCAAAACTAATCGCAGATCAGCATCCTTTATTAACATCCATTCGTTTCTACCAGCCTCAGCAGGATAAGAATGGCCAGCCTGTTTATTCACCTGCCATCGCCGTTGTTCCATTGCAGGATACCGGGAAAGTGAACCAGTACCTGGCTATGGATATCGTGAAAAGCAATTTTCCGTCAAACCTGAAATTTCTGTATGGCCTGATGCAAAAGGATGACAAAGGCAAAAACAGGGCATTTGAACTATATGCCATCAAAACCGTACCGGGTACGGATAAAGCTAAGCTCGAAGGTGAGGGCGTGGAAGAAGCAAGGGCAGACTATGATGATCGTGGCAGGCCTGCGATTAAGATGCAAATGACACCGACTGGTAGCCGCACTTGGGGCAGGCTGACAACTGATAATGTGAACAAGCCTATCGCTATTGTGCTTGATGATGTTGTGTACAGTGCGCCAAATGTAAATGGCCCGATCGAAGGAGGTAGTTCAGAGATCAGTGGAAACTTTACCGTGGAGGAAGCGCAAGACCTGTCGAATATTCTAAAAATTGGTAAGATAGACGCCCCTGCTAAAATTGTACAGGAGCAGATCGTTGGGCCAACGCTTGGACAGGATGCAGTAAATGGCGGTGCAAAATCTTTCTTCATCTCCTTCCTCATCATTTTCGCGCTCATGCTGTTGTATTATAATACTGCCGGCTGGGTTGCGAACATCGCCCTAATTTTAAACCTGCTGTTTACCATTGGAATATTGAGTGCGCTCGGAGCCACGCTTACCGCCGCTGGTATTGCCGGTTTGGTTTTAACTATCGGTATGGCAGTGGATACAAACGTTATCATATTTGAAAGGATAAAAGAAGAACTCACGCGGGGTAAAAGCTACCAGCAATCAGTCAGCGATGGTTACCGCCGTTCATTAGCTCCGGTAATTGATGCTCACGTAACCACGTTCCTGACCGCGGCCATCTTATTTTATTTTGGCCTGGGCCCCGTGTTAGGATTTGCAACTACACAGATGTTGGGTATTTCTCTTTCCCTTTTTTGTGGTATCCTGCTCAGCCGGTTAATTACTGATGTCTGGACAAATCGTCAACGGCACTTTAAATATTTTACCACGGCTTCGCGTAAGATTTTTCAACATGCGAATTTCAAATTCATTGAATATCGCAAATATGCTTATGGCATTTCGATAATTGTTCTGCTCCTGGGAATCAGCGCTTTTTTCAACGGATTTGACCAGGGCGTGGAATTTAAGGGAGGCAGAAGCTATACGGTAGCCTTTGACCAGCCGGTGAAAAACGAAACTGTTGGCGATGCATTGCGTAATGCAATGGATGGTAATTACCCGGTCCTTAAAACGGTGGGTGACAATCGTCATTTAAATATCACTACTTCTTATCTTATCGGGCAGGAGAATGCAGATAGCCTTGTACAATCACGCCTCTACCAGGGACTAAA
This sequence comes from Chitinophagales bacterium, assembly GCA_038213975.1. Taxonomy (GTDB): domain Bacteria; phylum Bacteroidota; class Bacteroidia; order Chitinophagales; family Chitinophagaceae; genus Ginsengibacter. The sequence goes on along the minus strand of JBBQSI010000026.1, from coordinate 12,704 downwards.
ATCATTCCTGCCCGCAAGTGTCAGCTACAATCAATTTGTTTCCCAGCGGATACAAAGTTCGCAGGTAGTGCAACCGATTATTTCCAAGGACTTACGTAACGGTGCAATTAAGGCGACCATCTTTGCATTGATGGCGATCATCCTGTACATCTTTATCCGTTTCAGGGATTGGCGTTACTCTTTTGGAACCATCGTGGCTTTGCTGCACGATGTATTCGTGGCATTGGCAGTGTTCTCTTTTTTTCGTGGCATTGTTCCCTTTCCTCTGGAAATCGATCAGCATTTCATCGCGGCCATTCTTACAGTTATTGGTTTCTCGATGAACGACACGGTGATCGTGTTTGACCGTATCAGGGAATACAGCCACAATATGAAAGGAGCCGATAAGACTACGATCATCAACCGAGCAGTAAACGATACATTGAGCCGTACGATCATGACTTCTCTCACTGTGTTTATTACGCTGTTGGTGTTGTTCATTTTTGGCGGAGAGGTTACCCGCGGATTTTCTTTCGCGATGTTGATCGGTATCATTACCGGTACCTATTCTTCCATCTTTGTGGCTGCTCCAATACTGGTTGAGTTTGCCAAAGACCGTCCGTTAGGTTCTGCTGACATTGCTACGGCCCCGGTAAGCCGCCCGGCACCGAATAAAAAACTCGCCAAGGCGAAATAAAGACCGGCTTGACTCTAAATATTTAAAACCGGGGGATGCCGGTTTTTTTATGCATTGGCTTTTCCTTCTCAACAAGGAATTTGGAAACCTCATCTAACCGAAGAAGTCAGTTGCGTTTTACCCTATAAAAAGATGAAAACAATTCTTACCCTCGCGATAGGAATGTTGATCAAATCAGCTTCCTTCGCCCAGTCTAAATCAAACCGGCATTAAGACCGCCGTAATTCCACAGGAAAGTTGTTTATCGCCATCAAGGCAACCGGGTTTCCGACTGTGAAGCGACGATCCGCCGCATCAAACAGAAATGCGATTAAAAAATGTACGAGATAATAAACAACAGATACATGAATAACAGTCAAAAACGCCGGGCCATTAACGACCTGGAGCAACAAAGTAGGCAGGAACTATAGAAAGCTTCTGCACTGAAGAATACGTGGGATAATGCACAAAATGCCGATGGCTTATTCGTCGCTCGCCATAAGTCCCTTACCAACCGACTGTTGAGCATTCGTCTAATGCTATCACGTTTAGCTCTTCAATACGTTTAAAGTGCTTAATGTTTAATGTCGTGAGAGACAAGTTATTGGAGAAAGCCGTCGCTGCAATGAACAGATCAGCCATTCCGATTTGCTTACGCTTGTGTCTCAGTTGATTACTGATGTCGACGGCGGCTTGTGCAACCATTTGATCAACAGCTAACACCTTTGACCTGGCTAATAGACTTTTCCAAAACAGCAATTGAGCCGATGTTGCGCCGGAATATATTTCATAATGAGTAATGGCAGAAATATTAAAATCATAGCCCTCATCGAATAATGCTATTAGTCTGGAATTTATTTTATCCGTCTTTCGAAAATAATCAATAAGAATAGACGTATCTGCCAGAATTATTTTGCCCGCCATTCGTCAATTTTTCTTCGTGTCTCTTCAACCGCATCAAGTTGCTTTTTTGAAAATGTCGGACCGTCTAATAGCAGTTTTCTAAAGTCTTCCCGGTCTCCGTCTGCAGGTGCTTGAGCTTCTACTTCCTGCTTAAGTTTTGTCCACTGTGGCGCGGGAAGCCGTTTAGCTAACTGTACTAATTGATCAAAGTCAATGTCTACCTGTCTTTGCATAAGTCAAATTTATAAATAAATATCGGTGCGAGGGTTTCATTAACGCATGGTGTTAATCCGATTCTTATCCTAAAATAGGACACAGGGTAATTGCTGCCATTTATAAATTTAACGTTGCACTAATTTCTTTCTCCAACGCAAAAAAGGCTCTCCTTTTGAGACAGCCTTTTTTTAAAAGAAAAATTATTCATGCTAAACAGCGAACGAAGTGCCACAGCCGCAAGTCGCACTGGCATTTGGATTCTTGAAAGTGAAGCCCCGCGAGTTCAAGCCCTCTTCCCAATTTATTTCCATATCAGCCAGGTAAATCTCATGCGCCGGGTTCATGATACATTGGATCCCATCAACTTCAAAGCTTTCATCTTTCTCAGATTTTGTATCAAAATCGAGGATGTAAGTCATGCCCGAACAACCTCCTCCTTTCACGCCTACACGTAAAAATTTGCCTTCACTCAACTTGAGTTGATCAATTAATCGCCTGATTTCGCCGATTGCACTTTCCGTGAAAGTGACTGGTATTTTTTGAAGTGTTTCCATTTCTTTCCTTTTATTAATACGAATGTAACGGCTAAAAACGTTTAGTATTTCAACAATAAATTAGCTCTCTTCACCCGCAAATTTACGATCCCTTCTTTTGGGATTGGGTATTTTTGCCTGAAATTATCACAATGTCCACATTTCAAACGCTTATTGTGATTTTGATGGGCGTCAACTTCCTGGCCTTAATCTGGATGATCACTGAGTTCACTTCAATGAAAAAAGATGTGAAGGAAAATACAGGAATTGACCCGGAAACCCTCAAACTCCGGCTGCATGCCTATGAGCGGCTCGCACTGCTTGCAGAGAGGATTTCCCTGCAAAATCTTTTATCACGCACGCCAAACGCCGGATTATCCTCCAGGCAAATGCAAGTTTCCCTGATTGATGCTATTCGCCAGGAATACGACTATAACATCAGCCAGCAGGTATATGTTTCGTCAGAAGTTTGGAAAGCCATCAACAACTTAAAAGAACAAAATATTTACGTGGTTAATCAACTTGCTTCAAGCCTCCCTTTCAAAGCTTCGGGCATGGACCTGAATAAACAGATCGTCGACTTTCTCATAAACAATCCTAAAGGTTCCCTGCATAGTGTAGTGCTCGACGCTTTAAATTTTGAAGCGAAACAAATAATGTAATTCCTTTGCTTCCTTAAGCAACTGGAATGAAAAAGATCGCTACAGATTCTGATATAGACATCAAAGAACTTTATAAAGCATCGGATGTTCCTGAAGACGCCACCACGTCGGAACCCGGCACTTTCCCCTTTACCCGTGGTATCAGGGAAGATATGTATCGTGGCCGCCTTTGGACTATGCGGCAATATGCCGGCTTCAGTACCGCAGAAGAAAGCAACAAACGCTACCACTTTCTCCTCTCCCAGGGGGTAAGTGGACTGAGTGTGGCATTCGATCTTCCAACTCAAATCGGGTACGATAGTGACCACCCACTTTCTGAAGGAGAAGTTGGTAAAGTAGGCGTGGCTATAGATTCTTTCAAAGACATGGAGGAGCTTTTTAAGGATATACCCTTGCAGGATGTTTCCACTTCAATGACGATCAACGCCACCGGTTTCATTCTTCTCGCTTTTTATGTAGCCCTGGCGAAAAAACAGCACGCTGAACTTTCCAGCTTGCGGGGTACTATTCAAAATGATATTCTGAAAGAATATGCCGCAAGGGGAACTTATATCTATCCTCCAGGGCCGAGCATGCGAATTATCACTGATGTTTTCGCATGGTGTGCCGATAATGTGCCACAATGGAACGGCATTTCTATTTCCGGGTACCATATCCGCGAAGCGGGAAGTACTGCAGTGCAGGAAGTAGCTTTTACCCTTAGCAACGGGAAGGCTTACGTAAAGGCAGCCGTGGCGAAGGGCCTCGATATAAATGTTTTTGGCAAGAGGCTTTCCTTCTTTTTTAATGCACACAACAATCTCTTCGAAGAAGTGGCAAAGTTCCGGGCAGCAAGAAAAATGTGGGCAAAGATCATGAAAGATGCAGGCGCAACGGATCCTAAAGCAATGATGCTAAGATTTCATACACAAACAGGCGGCAGCACACTCACAGCCCAGCAACCCCGTAATAATATCAGCCGGGTAACTGTCCAGGCGCTCGCTGCTATTCTTGGTGGCACGCAAAGCCTTCATACCAACGGCTATGATGAGGCACTTAACCTCCCCACGCAGGAGGCCGCTGCCATCGCATTAAGGACGCAGCAGATACTTGCCCACGAGAGTGGCGTGGCTGACACGGTAGACCCGCTGGGTGGCAGCTACTTTATTGAGTCGCTGACAGCCGAGGTGGAAAAAAAGGCATGGGAGATAATAGCGCAGGTAGATGCACTCGGAGGAAGTGTATCAGCCATTGAGCAGGGATTTATGCAAAGGGAAATTGCCGCCAGTGCTTATAAATACCAGCAAGCAATAGAAGACGGGTCGAAAATAATTGTTGGCCAAAACTCGTTTAAGGAAGAAGGGGCTGCTTCACCTCCACCATTCCGGATCGACGAGAACATCCGCGCCGTTCAGTCAGCCAAACTTCAACAGCTGAAAGAGACGCGGGATAATAAGAGAGTGGCAGCATGCCTGAAAAAGCTTAAAGAGGATGCAACAAATAATAATAATTTAATGCCTACAGTAGTTGAATCCGTAGAAAATTTTTGCACCCTGGGAGAGATATCCGACACGCTGCGCAATGTTTTTGGGGAATACAAACAATAAGTAAGATCACTTTATGAAAATTTTTTACACGCTTTTTTTGAGCTTCTTCGTCCTTTCTGCATCAGCCCAAAAGTATGCTTTGATCGATCAGGGCTTTGCCACTCCCATCAGTTTCACAAACAACCTGACTGCCGAAAAAAAGGTAAAGGGCACATTTCCAGTTGAAAAGGCCCACCTCCAGGAATTCATTAAGGCGCTGGAAGAAATAGCTGCAAAGCTGGGTAGCAAAGAAAAGATGAGCCCGGCTAAAAATTACAAAATGGGCTGTACAACTTTTCATGGAAGAATCGTGAATCTCGCACGGGGTGACCGCCTGGATTATGTACTCAAATCCACCTGTGATTCCTACACAGCCATCATGCATTTATGCGACTCCAGGCTTAGCAATGAAAGCAATGCTTATTTTATTAATACCTGGCTGAAATACATCAAAAGCAATCTTTGAAATTGCCTTTTATAGATTTATAAACCTGGTGGTTTTGTTCACCTTGATATCGCGGAGAAGGGGTGACTTAGGACTTATATTAATCGAGAAAAATCGATAACGGCCCACCGGTGAAGCGCTGATGGACATTTGCCAGCAGTGCATATCCCTGGAGATAGACAAAGAGATCGTGTTCAGCTGTCCAAGGGAAATATTGTAATACCCATTCACGGCCATCTGCCATTTTTTTGTGAGGTTGAGCGTTCCGCCAAAGTTGGTATTTTGGTTAACCTGTGTTTTAAACCCCTGGTTTAATACGAAAATTTTGGAAAAGCTCAGGGAGTACGAAAAATTCACTGACCATGGGATATTAAAGTCTGCAAATTCTCCGGGGTTGTCGGTGATATAGGCCAGTTCACTCTGATAGCCATCTGCCGAATAGCCGGCCGTTCGCATTAACTCGTCCTGGTATGGATCCGCTTCATCTTTCACCGTTTTCTTTTGATCGCCACCACGAAAGTTACTCGAGACAGAAAGGTTGCCGCTGACTAACCTGCCCAGGGAAAATGCATTCCGCTGCCAAAGCAAAGAATTTACCCGCTGCCCCTGGAGGTCTACCTTGTATGGGTCAAGGACAGCGCTTCCGGTAATATTAATTTTATCAAAAAGGTTACTTCGGGCTGATATTTGAATAGGATTTAATTGAAATGAATCTGCGAAGAAATTGTAACTGCTGTTGATGCTGAAACCATCGATGATACTGATCTTTTTCAAAGCGTTTTCCCCGGTATCTTTTCTATTTCGCACCTTCATTGACAGATTGTTGTCGATACCAAAGGTCATACCACCGAAACGACCAGGAGAGTAGGGATAAAATACATTTTGCTCGTACACCGAAAATTGTCTCTTTCGCCCGGTGGTATCTATCTGCGTGTAATAGAAACTATTTTGGTTTAGGTCGGGTTTGTAACTTATTCCCAGTGTTGGCCTTACCTCGTGCCTGATGGCCTGTACTTTAGCTTCCTTGCTTTTTGCCGTTACTAAACCAAATATTCTTGTCGAGATACCCAATCCGAAGGACATTTGCCTGGCGGTGTAGAAGCCTTTTGTAGTAGTGGTGTCCATTTTTTTGTCCGTTGGATTCCAGGTTCGCAAAACCTTTCGCTGGTACCAGGTTTCTTCATAACTCACAGATGGAGCTACCTGGAAGGGTCCCAACTGCGGAAGTGACAAAGTGATTGGCACAGAGTGGCGGGCACCAAATTGGAAAGTATCTACTATCTGCCCAAAAAAGGGCGGAGCCCCCATACTATCATAAAAAGAAAAAAGGCTCTTGGCGTTTCCGTTATAAGCAAGGCCAATATTTTCAAACCATTTTGGTGCACCGACAAATTCTTTTTTACGGAAAGGATAAACAGTTTGCATATTGAAGCCAACATCCGGCAAATTGAAGTTGATGATCTTCAAGTTGGTATTCTGGTTGTGGTTGGCAGTAACCGTTAAGTTGAACGGCTTGTCTTTCCAGGTTTTTGCATATTGTATGGACGAGTACATCTGGTTTTGAAAATTTTGGACCGGCCTGTCCGGCACAAAGGAGTTGTAGCTGCTGCTCCCTGCATTCACACTGGCGCTGAAGGTGACGCCCGGCCGGGCTTTACTGTCAGTAGAATGGCTCCACATGATGCGATAACTTCTGTTCTTAACATAATCCGGGTCTCCCTTAAAGTTCGTTTTGAAATTCTGGATATCAAAGGAAAGATTGCCCCTGTATCGATAACGTCTCAAATAATGCGGGGCGATGTTGAACGTCCAGCCGCCATAAGAGTAGATGTTTCCCCGGAAAATTACATCCCAATATTCATTGATTACTTTATAATACCCTAATCCCTCCAAGCCCAATCCTTGTTGTTGGTTTGTTGTAAAATTTGGCGATATGATTCCGGAGTGCCGGCCCTGGCTCAAAGGATAAATACCAAACGGCAGGTAGATCGGCAGTGGTACGCCTTCAAATTCCGGGTGCACAGGCCCGGTGATGGCCACCTTGTCAGTAATGAATTTTATCTTATTACTGATAAAAGCAAAGTGAGGCGTATCCAGGTCGCACGTAGTAAACCGGCCCCTGAGAGCATAAAAAACATTGTTATCAACTTTCTTAATCACTTGCCCGTAGACATACATTTCCCCTTGCTGCGTGTAGGTACTCTTCGTGAGGCCTTTACCGCTTTTCATGTTGAAAAGGAGCGTGTCGCTTTGAGACATAAACTCTCCCTGTTTATAGGATGGAAAAGCAATCACATTTCCAGCGCTGTCTCTTTTTATTGATGCCTTAATGTTGCCGGTTGATTGGTCCAGCGCAATCACCGGTGCCGTGAGCTCATTGTCTTTGTATAATGTTTTTGATTCTTTTCCGTACAAGGTCACCGTTTTTCCCGGCACATCCAACACCATGGAATCTTCAGCAGAATAGTCAACAATGGCCTCTATCGCGTTTTTTGAGACTTTGTACAATAAAGTGTCATCAGCATTGGTTAATGATAATGAATCCTGAAGCGGAATCGAATCCAGATTTTTACGAGGTAGCGTGTCCAGGCGGATGGTCGTAACGCCATCATCTCCCGGAGATAATGTTTGCAGTTTCAGCGAGTCATTGGCAGTGTTTACAGGAATGATCGTATCTGAAAGCGACGTTAAAAAAGGTTGAAAAGAATTTGAAAAGCTGGTTTTATTATTACTTTGAACGTTTACTGCCGTCAGAAGGATAACCAACGAAAAAAAAGTAGTTTTTGGGCTAAATTTGCGGATCATTAGCTAAGCAGTAGCTGACAAATGTAGCTACTATAGAATTAAGGATTTGTGAAGATTGCTTCCTGAATGGCTGCATGTCTAAGTATAAAAATTTTAATCTCAATGCGCAAATCAGATAGGTTCAACCGGACATTATTTACAGTCTTTATTTTCCTGGTCCTTCCTGCATCTATATTGATGCAAACTTCAGCCGCACAGGCAAAAAAAATTAAGACGATCATTGTGGACGCAGGTCACGGAGGCAGCGATATCGGTGCCCGCGGAGAATATGAAGGCACACTTGGTTCAATGGAAAAAAATATCACGCTGGCTATTTCCAAAAAATTGGTTGAGACCCTGAAAGAAAAGATGCCTGATGTAAACGTCATCCCAACCCGGACAACAGATATCTACCAAAGTCCCAAGGAGAAGGCAAAAATCGCTAACGACTTTCATGGTGATCTATTTGTCTGTATACACGCAGATGCTGTAGCGCTGAAAACCGGTTCAAGAATTATTGGCTACAAAACACAGAAATATAATACCGTGAAATATGTGGGAAAAGGAAAGAAAAGAAAAAAAATTGTAACCCCACATACGCGGGAAGTCCCCATCAGAGAATACTATAAAATTCCTACCGCGCGCAAAGGCACAAGCACCTGGATATTCGCGGCACACAAAACGGATGATAAGATCAAGGCGATGGAGCAAAGCGAGCTCATTTATGATAATGGCGATAATGACAGCACGCTCCAGATAAATGATAACAGCCCGGAATGGAAAGCCAAAGCCCTGTTATATACTCAAAACTATTTCAAAAGAAGCTATAAGCTGGCTACCGTTATCCAGGAAGACATTGCCGCGATGGGCCGTGAGGACCTTGGCGTTCACCAGCGGCAGGTCGGCATTTGGGTGCTGCAGGCTACTTCTATGCCGGCGGTTTTAGTCGAGACTGGCTTCATAGCTAACCCGGATGACGAGCGCTATCTCAACAGTGAGAAGGGCCAGCAGGAAATTGCTGAAAGTATTACGCGGGCACTTTTAAAATACAAGAACATTGTTGAGGGCGGAAATCCTGCTGAACTTGCGGTGAAAAACGAACAGTCAGAAAAGTAACAGAAAACTCAATTGCACTGCCTGTCGATAGCAAGAGAAAAACCATCCACAGGGTCTCTTCGCTTCGATTTTACATCACTATTTAACTTCTTTCCCAATTTTAGATATTCATCTGAGGAACAAAGATTTACTATTTTCGTACGTTTATTTTCAAACTCAATTGCTTATCTATAATCAGTCATCATGAAAATTAATAATGAAACCAAGATCGGCGTACTTGCTGTAGTTGGTGTGGTACTGCTGGTACTGGGGTTCAACTTTCTTAAAGGCAAAAGCATTTTTAAGAAAGAAACACAACTTTTCGCTCTATATCAGAATGTACAGGGCCTCAATAAATCCAACTCTGTAATCATTAATGGCCTGCAGGTGGGTACCATTTCTGAGTTGGATGGTGGCATACAAATGAAGGAGATCAAGGTTACGGTTACCCTGAATAGAGATGTAAACATTCCTGACAATTCCCTGGCAGTTATCAATCCGAATTTATTGGGTAGCCCGGTACTGGAAATTCAATTAGGAAATTCCCCGAAGTTTCTTCAAGCCGGCGATACACTCATCACTTCCCTTAGCGGTGGCGCTTTCGACGAAGCACTCAAGCTCATTAACCCGGTGTTATATGAAGTTCGGAATGCGGTGAAGTCGCTGGATTCAGTGTTGCATATTGTGACAAATGTTTTCGATCCTAGCACAAAAAATAACATCCGGGATATATTATCCAACCTCAATTCTACCACGGCATCCTTTGCCAGGATATCAAGTTCCCTGCAGGAAATCGTGAATCCTCAAAACGGAGCGCTGGGGCAATCATTGGCTAACGTCAACACTTTTTCTGCCAACCTGAATTCCAACAATGAAAAGTTGAACGATATCCTTACCAATGCCCAGACAGCGTCGGGGCGATTTGCTGCAATTGATTTAAAGCCGACTTTGGACACTTTAAATGTCGCAGTGGAGAACTTTAAGAAGGGCTCAGCACTAATTAACAGCAAGGAAGGTTCTGTTGGTTTACTATTGAATGATAAAGCGCTTTATAACAATCTTGAAGCCACTACGAATAAAATAAACATCCTGTTGGACGACATTCGCGTACACCCCAAGCGCTACGTGAATATTTCCGTCTTTAGCAAAAAAGACCGTGGTAACTACATCACTGCACCACTCATAGATGATACGCTCAAGGTGGTCAACTAAATCAATGCGGATTCATGTAAATTTCTTTCTCGTATTTGCGCTCATATTTTCAACTGGCGAATCAATTTGCCAAGGAGTAAACCCGGCTTCGCGTGACACGTTGAAAGAATTCGAGATCATCCGTGGTCCAAGCATGCGCACGCTTCGTCCCGACTCAGCGACTACTTTACAAACCATTGCTCAGGGCGCAGTGATCAAACAGGGGACCACTGTTTTTAATAGTGACAGTGCCGTCATAAACAATACTACGCACGAAATTGAAGCTTTCGGGCATGTCCACATCAACCAGGCGGACAGTGTTCATACTTATTCCGATTACCTGAAGTACCTGGGGCTAGAAAAAACGGCTTATTTACGCAGAAATGTGAAACTGACAGATAAAAAAGGAACGCTCTACACGGATGACCTGGATTACAATTTAAACACAGGGATTGGGAATTACCACAACGGGGGTAAGGTATTGGACAGGGGAAATACGATTACCAGCCGGGAGGGCACCTACTACAGTGATACGAAAGATGTGTATTTCCGAAACGACGTAAAGGTTCGGGGTCCAAAAAACAACATCGACGCTGACTCTCTGATCTATAACATGCAGACGGAAGTAGTAGCGTTTACTGGCAATACCCATATCACCAATCAGGAGGCGAACATCACAACTACACAGGGTACTTATGATCTGAAAACAAACAACGCTTTTTTCACTACCCGTACCGCCGTCAAAGACAGCAGCGGGAGAACTTATATCGCTAATAATATTGCCCTCGACGATAAATCCGGCAATGCACAACTGGAAGGAAATGCCATTATCAGGGATTCGGCGAATGGTTTAATCGTTACCGGCAACCAGGTTTTCCTGGATAAAAACAAGAACTCATTTTTGGCAACACGAAAGCCGGTGATGATCTTAATCGACAAAGGTGACAGCACTTTTGTAGCGGCAGATACGCTTTATTCAGGAATTATGAAACGGGTTTCGGCCGGAGCAAAACTCACCAGTAGTGATTCAGTGATTTCTACTTTACCCGGCGATTCTAACGGCATAAGAAATATCCCGCCGGTCGTTGACACTACAAGCCGTTTCAGCCGAATGATCGATTCTGTTTTGCATTTAAAACGCACAGATGTATCGCCGCCCTTGAAGGATTCAACCGTCCTGCCGTTTTCGCCTGGAGATTTACTAAAGCCAGCACCTCCTACAGTAGATTCGATGCAGGCTCAGGTAAATGTCGCCGAAACTTCGCCGGACGATATGGCGGATAGTGCTTTCAAAATTTCCCCGCCGGAAATGCCGCCCGCAGATTCTTTTGCAATACTTCAGGAAGGTGACTCGGCAACAACAGGGGATAGCACTATAAGGTATTTCATCGCTTTCCATAATGTGCGCATCTTCAATGATTCCCTGCAAAGCCGTTCTGACAGCCTCTTCTTTTCAGCCAAAGATTCAGTCTTCCGTCTTTTTCATGACCCTGTTGTTTGGTCAGCTTCTAACCAGGTGACAGGCGACACCATTTTTCTTTTTACAAAAAATAAGAAGCCGGAAAGGATGTACGTGTTTGAAAAAGGAATGATCGTCAACAAGACCCGCGAGGGTTTCTTTAACCAGATTGCCGGCAAAACGATCAATGGTTATTTCAATGATGGCAAAATTGATTATATGCGGGTGAAAGGTGCCCAGTCAGAAAGTATCTACTACGCCATGGATGAAGACAGTGCCTATATCGGGATGAACAGGGCCTCCGGAGATGTGATTGATATGTATTTTCAAAATGATGATCTTAAAAAGGTGCTGTTCGTAAATGATGTAAAAGGCAAGATGTATCCGATGCACCAGATACCCCCGGAGGAACGATTTCTTAAAGGTTTTATCTGGCTGGATGAAAAGCGCCCGAAAAGCCAGTATGAACTTTTTGAATGATTATTTAGCTGGTTCTTCTTTCAATTTCAACTTAGGAAACAGCGCTACTGCCATCAAACCAAGCGAGCAAATTACCAGGAGGTAGAGACCAATCCTTTTTTCCGGGCAATAAGTATTGTAACAAGTTGTATACAGTACGTAAGTTTTTATAAGGTAGCCAATGTTGATCGGTGCCAAAAAAAGCAACGTGCGCTTCGCCCACAATTTATCTATTGAAATGAGGATTGCTGCTATTATCGCAAATCCTGCAAAGAATTTCCCAGGCTTACCATAACTATTTTGCTCAGAAAAAAAACCAGTAAAACTTTTTTGTAGGTCAGCGTAATAGCCCCATGGCAGGAAGCAGGCGATGACCAGCAGCACGCAGAGTCCTAGGCCAATTATTTTATAGTATCTCATAGGTGGATTTTGGTCAGGAGTCCTGCGAGGATCGCGATGATCATGCTCAGCAATGTGCCTATTACGAGGTATTCTGTTTTGATTTCCTGTCGGTCTTTTTCATTGAAACGAATAATCCCTTTTGCCGCAACCAGCAGCCCGATAGCAGAGTACTGATTCATGATCACGAACACCAGGATGATAAGCCGCTCTATTACCCCGATCCATTTTCCAGCATTCGCCAGGTTTTCCGATCCGGGAATTTGCGTACGCCATTTTTGTGTAAGAAAGCCGATAAATATTCCTGCCGGTGTGGTAATAGAGACGGCCGCAAGGCA
>JBBQSI010000025.1:0-15151 GCA_038213975.1 Chitinophagales bacterium | reverse complement strand
ATCTTTGACGACTAATAGTCTTTAAATGGTTTCCGGGTTAAAAAATATTTTCGGCAAGAGTAGGGAACCGCATTACAAATAAGTTTAATTTTCCTGCGAAATCTATTTCCTCAGATTCACCGCCAGCCACACCTGTAACATTCCCGTTTGCTCCTGGGTTACCACCTTAACCTGCAAAAAAATTTGTAATGAGAAAAGTATTTTTGATCATACTGCCATTGCTGTGGTCGATAGCTCCTGTTTGCGTCTGTGCCAAAACCTATTACGTAAGCCCCAGCGGAAAAAATTCTAATGTTGGAACTTCTGCCAGCTTGCCCTGGCAAACAACAGCGAAAGTGAACGCTACTATTTTCAACGGCGACACCATTCTTTTTCTGGGCGGAAGTAATTTTTCTGGTGGAATAACGCTTACATCAACCGACGTGGGTAGTGCGACAAAACCCATTTTCATCAGTTCATATGGCACTGGCCGGGCAACACTGAAAACAGATAGTCTTACGCATGGCTTTTACGCTAACAATACCGGCGGTATCAAGATTTACAATATCAATTTCAAAGGCCCTGGTATCACTAAAAATGACCGGTCGGGAATTATTTTTTATTTGGATAAAGCTTCTACAACACTTGCTTATATCAACATTTCTTATGTGGAAGTTTCAGGATTCAGGTATTCAGGCATAAGTGTCGGCAGTTGGAAAGGAGCCAGTGGATATAGTGATGTTACAGTAAAATATTGTTCCATTCACGACAATGGCCTGGATGGAATTTCTACTTATGCGCAAACACCATACGTTCATAAGAACGTGTACCTGGGATATAACAAGGTGTACAATATCACCGGACTCGTGGATAAAACTACCGGCAACAGCGGCAGCGGTATTGTGCTGGGGGATGTGAAAAATGGTACCGTTGAATATTGCACATCTTATAATAACGGAGCATTGCATGTGAATCCCAACGGTGGACCGGTTGGCATATGGGCCTATGAATCCAGTAATCTCGTTTTTCAGTACAATGAGTCTCATCACAACCGTACAGGAAACAGCAAGGATGGCGGAGGTTTTGACCTTGATGGAGGTTGCGCCAATTCCATTTTGCAATACAATTATTCCCACGATAATTACGGCGCTGGTTACCTGGTAGCAGAATACAGCGGTAGTCCAGTTTCAGTAAACAATATAATCCGGTACAACATCAGTGAAAATGATGGGCGGAAAAATGATTATGGTGCTATTCACATCTGGTCTTACACTTCCTCTGCCGTCTACATTCAAAACCTGGAGATCTATAACAATACGGTGTATGTGTCATCTCTCAGCGGAACTAATCCCAAAGGTTTTTATGTGCGAGGCGGGGCAGTATCAGGAGTCAATCTTCGCAATAATATTTTCCAAATCAAGGGGAATATAAAACTGGTGAATTCACCGGTAACAACTGGTATCACTATGCAGGGGAATGCATATTGGCCAAGCGGCAGCACATTTTCTATTTTATGGGGAACCACCACTTATTCATCGCTGGCTGCCTGGCAATCGGCAACGGGCCAGGAAAAATTAAACGGAAGCCTGACTGGGATCCAGGTAGATCCAAAATATTCTGATACCTCCAAAAGTGTTACGTATAACGATGCTACCAAAATCGCAAATCTTCCTGGTTATCGCCTTGCCAACACGTCCGCTTTGATCAATAAGGGACTAAACCTTTCGAAAGTATTTGGCCTGAACGTCGGTTCGCGTGATTTCTGGGGAAATGCACTTGCAGGTAAAACGGCATTCAACATCGGCGCCTTCCAGGGTACACCTATAGTTACGGCATTGCAAACGACCGTTGAGGTTCACGATGCTCCAATGGAATTTGAAGGACATGAATTTATCAACGTGTTTCCGAATCCAGTGTCAGATATGGCAACGATCGCAGTTGGCAAGGCGATTGGGGGGGAGGTGAAAATTCAACTTTTTGATATCGAAGGAAGGCTGGTAAAATCTATTTATGAGGGTCCATTACCTGGAAACATGGTGAAGAAATTAACGATAAATCTGAGCTCTCTAAATAAAGGTGTGTACACAATAAGGCTTATTGACAAAGAGGGAGAACGCATCCAAAAAGGAATTCTGAAATTGTAGTCAGGAAATAATTACCCATCTTTCAATATCATTTCACCTTTCACCAGCCAGGAAAATCCAAAGGCAATAAGCGCAATTGTTTCAAGGATATAGGTGGTAAGGTCCAGCTTTTCTTCGTCCATATCTGTGGTGTGATCGAAGATGGTTGAAAGTAAAATCCCAACTATAGCAGTGATGATGATCCAGCCACAAATTTTGTAGATAGTATTTCGCTTCTTTTTATTTTCCGTTGGATGGCCCCGGTCCTTCGTAAATAACACCAGGCAAAAAAAGGCGAACGTTGCCAACAAAATCCCGGCAAATCCATAATGAAAACCGTTGCGAAGGTCATTGGGTTCCAGTACAACTTTTACACACGCTGTACCAAGGCGGCCATAAGGATTGGTTGGACAAAAAGCCACACCCAGCGCACAAACGCATGCCAGCAATGCGGCATACCTGTCTGCTTTGCCCGGCCCCCTGTATGCAAACATGAAGAAGGCGACCGCACAAAGGGTCCCGATAAAATAGCTGCCAACATTTGTATAGAAATAATGGCTGACGGAGGGGGGCAAATCACATCCCGGATTGAGGAATATAAAAGCAAGTAACAAAACCACCGGCAGGGCAAGCCCAAGCACGCCAACGGCTTTGCGCAAGGTGAGATAAGATATCACGTATTCATCCTGGCTCCTTTCTGCCATAAAGAATCTTTTTTACAAAACTAAAACAATGCATTTTCAGGAAGACCTTTCAGTTGCAGATTCATCTTCCAGGCTGTCCGAAGATCTCCGCCGCCTGCGTCGTTTCTTTTTCTTTGACCTGATGAAAGCAGCAATGACATACATCACGGTGGCAACAACGTAAAACCAAGGAAGCGCCTTCTTATGCTTTTCAAAGTATTCGATAGCGATGAGGCAATACACGCCGGCTTCAATAATCATGAAAATGCTGTCTACCGGCCGAAAAACTTTTTGGAGCTGTTCATGGAAAATGGCAACCACCAGGAAAAGTAATCCGGCAACGGTATAGAAAGGGTAAACCGGTTCGTTTATTTCGAACTTTTCAAAGGCATGGATTAGGATAACCAGTGCGGCTACTATGTGGGCAACTTTGCGCAGTTTTTCCCTCGTCTTTTTATCGATACGAGCCATATGCTAATTTGAGCGGAGTGTAATATATTGAAGTGAAGAATAAAATCCATGCAAGTCATGATTCTATCCCAATGGTTTTTCTAATATTATAGAATATAGACGTAAAAATATTTCTAAATCACACTTCCCTGGCCTAATTTGAGCGGCTAAAACTGACCCTTACATGAGAACCGCCGTGAGCAAATGTTTAAGCCTGCTTGGGCTTTTTGCGTCCATCAACACTTTTGCACAAAAAAACTCCGAGCCAGGATACATCATTCGGCCAAATGGGGACACTGTTCATGGCTTTGTAAGCATGGATGACCGGGCACGCAGTCCACGGATGATCAATTTCAAAGAAAGAACATCCGTTGCATTGCAAACTTTTAGTCCGCTACAGATAAAAGGGTTCGGAACCGCGACAAAAACATTCATCGGTGCGGTGATAAAGGTGGATGATAAGATACCCGGTAACGACCAGTTTAATTATGAAAGAGAAACCCGCTATCGAACTGACACGGTATTCATGGAAACGCTGGTGGGAGGAAATAAGTCATTGCATTATTACAATGACAGAGAGTCAAAAGAACATTTTTACATAAAGGATGATTTGGGATACACGTTATTGTTATACTACCGCTATTTCAAGGATACGATGGGTGCCCGGCAGGTAATCCCTCATAAACGGTATGTACCACAACTTGCTTCTTACCTCAACTGCCAGGACTTGAAAAATGATCTGTTTGTGCTTGAGTACAAGGAAAAACCTTTAATCAATCTTTTTAAAAAATATTACGCTTCCTGCGGCAAAGAAGAGAATAGCTTCAGCCGGCAACCGCATAAGCTAAAATTGACTTCAGGCGTCATCGGGGGTGTTTCCATCACCTCCCTGAGTTTCAATTTTAACGGTGGAAATAATTACAGGTATTTGACGCAACCAAATTTTCCTTCTTCTACCAATTTTGCAGGCGGTGTTTTTTTCAACATTACTTTTCCAAAAAACAGTGGCCGCTGGACGGTTGCCAATGAGTTGATGTACACTTCTTATAAATCTTCCGTCATTTTCAGGGACTCAGCCAATATGGATAGTTATACTATAAATGATCTAACGCTCGGCTATTCACAGATCAGGATGAACAATATGCTGCGCCTTTCACTGCCCGTCGGTACTTCTTCATTGTTTTTTAACCTCGGTATCACCAATGCATATGCTGTGAGTGAAACAAATACTAATGAACAAGAATCTCATCGCCTGAGCACAACGGAAAAATTTTCAAAAAAAGCACTGGAAGAAGCACGCAAATATTCCCAGGGAATTATTGCTGGCGCCGGTGTTTCGTTTTCAAAACTGGGGCTCCAGGCCAGGTACGAGATCAGCAACGGCATGTCCGGGATAACAGCGCTTACATCACGCGACAATAAAATCTATTTCCTGCTGAGCTACCAGTTTTGATTTATCATTAAGTTGCAGGCTGCGGATACCAAATGTTTCACAACTTAATTTCTTTTTTTTAAAATAAATCTGCCTTTGCGGTGGGTTTGCTTTTTGCAGTTTCCAGTTCTCTATTTGGGATATGGGTAGCCGGTATGCCAGCGGTGAGGGAGCGTTTACACATTACCGATGGCTCGCTGCAATTGTCGCTGCTGCTTGCTCCTTTGGGTTCTCCGCTGTCATAGCCTGGAAAAATCCTTTCATCCTCGCAAAGCGACCTACGCCGAGGGCGCTTCCATTTGGCGGGCAAATGTATTAGTCTTCAGTACCGGGTTCTGCAATCTCTTCATCTTCCTCGTGGTGATGTTCATTGCCGGGATCAATCAGTTTTTCAGTTTTTTTTATTGATGAAATTTCTTTCGCCTCTTCGCTGGCCGACGATTTATCTGCTTCATTTCCCTCCGGTTTCACTGACGGTTGTTTATCGTTCATTGTGCCATTTTTTCTAAAAATAAGCAACATCAATCAAGTGACTGCATTCCATTTTCCATGCCTGCATTTTACGAAGCGCTTATTTTTGCCGCGTTTCCCGCAACGTAAGTATGAATAAAAATCCTGCCATCGGTCTTGTGCTTCTTGCTTTTGCAGCAGTGTATATTTTGTGGGGCACCACCTATGTGGTCATCGTCATTGGGCTGGAATCGATTCCTCCGTTTATTATGGCGGCAATCCGGTTTCTGGTGGCCGGGGTTGTGCTTTTTCTTATTTGTTTTTTTAGGAAAGAAAATATTCTGGTAAAGGGTATCTATAAGAATTTGTTACTGGGCACTATCATACTTACCGGCGGACAGGGTTTGCTTTTTTGGTCAGAGCAATACATTCCTTCAGGTACTGCTGCTATCGTAGTGTCCAGCCTGCCGCTGTGGTATGTGTTGCTGGATCGGAAAAACTGGAGCTCGTATTTTAGAAATCCACTTATCATGACCGGCCTGGTGCTCGGTTTCGTTGGGATCATTTTACTTTTTCAAAAATATTTGCAGCTCCCGGAGAATACCGGCAGGCTTCATATAATGGGTATGCTGGCTGTAGTGCTGGCTTGCATTTGCTGGGCTGCGGGTACGCTTTGGCACAAGAACCATGAAAATAAATACTCCATTTTTTTAAATATTGGGTGGCAATTGACGGGCGGATTTATCTCCAGCCTTATTGTTGCAATGGCATTAAATGAGTTTCCGAAGTTTTCCCTTGCGGCTGTTTCATTGCCGTCGTGGCTGGCTGTGCTTTATTTGGCCGTCATCGGGTCTGTGGTAGCCTTCGTAGCTTTCAACTGGTTGATGGTGGTGCGGGCACCTGCAGTCGTAGGTACATACGCTTACGTGAATCCTGTGATCGCGGTGATTCTTGGGTGGCTGGTTGCAGGGGAAGAAATCTCCCTTCTGCAAATAGCGGGTATGGTGATTATTCTTGTGTCCGCGTTCCTTGTAAATAGTCCCAAGTATGTGGCTATGCTGAAAAAAAAGAACGCAGCCACGGGATGAGGGCTAGGCGCCATAATACTGCTTACTACCTGCAATATTTGCTGGAAATGTTGCTTTTTTTATAAGTTAAAAAAAGAGGCGGCCACGTGGCCGCCCTTTCGCTTAGCTGATCTTTACTTCATGCTTCACTGATTCCTGTCCGGGTATAACGGGCAGGCTTACCTGTAAAACGCCATCGGCATACTTAGCAGAGATGTTTCCTGCATCAATGCTTTCATCGAGGTTGAAAACTCTTTCAAATCCCCCGCGGCTGTACTCCCTTTTTATCCATTCCACTTTTGGAAAGTTTTCCGGTGGGGAGTAGGATACGGTGAGCTCTTTGTCCCGCACATCCAGGTGAAAATGTTCCCTGATGCGGCCGGGCGCGAATACCAGCATTTCAAAACTGTTTTCCGTTTTGTAAATGTTTACAGCTGCTCGCTGCATAGAACGGTAGGACTGGTGCTGGCGCCGGCCCCCGTAGTTGCCTTTTGCGGCACATGACTGATTGTAGTGCATGTTTAAATTTTTAAGTAAAAAATATTGTTTACCCTCTCATTGACGATTGACACAGTTCCATATTTTAATTTTAAAATTTGCCGCCTTCCATTTCGTAAATCGTAATCCGCAAATCGTATTTCGTATACCCCATTTCGTACCTCCCACCTCCCACATCCCACACCGAACATCGCACCTCCCACCTCCCAAATCGTATTTCGTATATCCCATTTCGTACCTCCCACCTCCCACATCCCACATTGTAAATCGTAAATCGTAAATCGTAAATCGTAAAACATCTTCCCCTTACATTCGTCTTTCCCATTAAATGAAGACAGCATTCGCTATACGAGCAGACATGCATGAAGAACGGAGATAAAATATTACTGATACAATAAAGGAATACAGCCGGCGGCTCAGGTCGTTCATACGGCAGCGGGTAGTTGGTGAAGAAGATGCCGAAGATATTTTACAGGATGTTTTTTACCAGTTTGCTGCGGCAACCGAGCCGATAGAGCGGGCGGGGAGCTGGTTATTTACTGTAGCGCGAAATAAGATTACTGATAGCTACCGAAAGCATAAGTTACCCCTGGCGGATGATCTGTTTCACTCCGCCGGCAATGACGAAGAAATGTTGGATTGGAAGGAAGTGTTTTTAATTGGGGAGAGCAATGCAGAAACTGACTACCTGAAAAATATTTTTTGGGAAGAGCTGTACGCGGCGCTCGACGAGCTGCCGATTGAGCAGCGGGAAGTGTTCATTCAAAACGAAATTGATGACATCCCCTTTAAAGAAATATCTGCCAACACAGGCGTAAATGTGGCAACACTGATCAGCCGAAAACGCTATGCAGTTCTGCACTTGCGAAAGCGTTTAAAGGAACTACGGGATGAGTTACTTGACTATTAAAAATTATTGATCATGAAAAAGTTTTGGGTCGGAAAAGGCATCATGTTTTTTGCTCTGTTTGTACTTGGCATCATGGCTGTCGCAGCAATCGTGATGACGTTATGGAATGCGATACTACCAGAAGTTACGAGCGTGAAAGCGATTTCTTTTTCGCAGGCCCTGGGAATACTCGTCCTGACGCGCCTGCTGTTTGGCCGAATAGTACCCGGTGGATGGCGGGGCAGGGGAGACCGTGACCAGTGGAAAAGAAATATGCAACAGAAGTGGGCCAACATGTCGCCGGAAGAAAGGGTAAAATTCAAAGACCAGTGGCGCAACAGAAAATCCTGCAGGCCCGATGCTAATCCTGAAACCGGCCAGGCCGGTGCCTGATTTTTTCCCGCGGTCGCCGAAAGAAATTACTTTTTTCAACAGTGAAAAATTCATGCAGGAAGTTTTTTTCGGCTTCCACTCTTGCCGAAAGATCATTCACCATCTTTTCCACGTCACCGGTGTTCAATTGTAAATTGGCTTTTGATAATTTCACCAGGGCCAGCTTTTCTCCTGCAGTGGTAATATTTGCGGAAACATCTCCGAGCATGGATTCAATTTGTGTTGTTGGCTTACGTGGCTGAAATTCGCTATTTCGGTAGGCAATATATTCCTTCATTTGTGTGACCGCAGATTTGTAATCTTCAACAGCGCCATTGTACAACTCGACATCAGTATCCTGGTAAATAATTTCTTTCTCCATGCGCAACTGGGCGAGCCTTGTCGCTGTCAGGTAGGTAGGTGAGCCATTTTTTTCAATTCTTGCTGCCGCAGAAATATACCTGTTGAGTGGTTGCATCACTTCGTAAGCATCGATAGAATCTTTGAAATTGAATGCTACTGAATTTTGCTTATCACGAAACCCGCGGACAAATTCCTGGAAACTAAAAGGGTATTGCACAAATTGGAACATCGGGTCGAAGGGTAGATGCTCACTGATGAAGTCTTCCGGCGGGATCATATAATATTTCGGCTGAGCAGCTCCGCCACCGGCCCGCTGGATAAAGCCGGCATCCCAGGTGGGATCAAAGAAAAACCAGTTGTTGTTTAAAAAGGCTGCAGCCCAGGCGTGTCCACTTCTTTGCACGCTGCCATTCTTCGTATAGCCTTCTACGGTATATGCCCGGATATTACTCTTCAAACAGATGTCTGTAAAAATAGCGGCAAAGTTTTCGCAGACCCCTTTCTTCCGTTCCAGTGCCCAGGTCACTTTTTCGGCCTTGTCCTCATCCAGTATTACCCGGTGAAGATGGCTGGCGTCATAGCGGATATTCATTGCCACCCAGGCATAGGCAGCTCTCACTTTTTGCTCAGGGGTTGAAAGATGATCATTGAAATATGCAGCGATATCAATGGTGGAATTGGTGAGTGACGAAGGTATATTCATTGCTACCCAGTCAGCAAAAGCTTCGCTCGTTTGCTGTGCCTTTCCGGAAAAAAATGTCCCAAAGATTGCAATTGAAATCAGCAGGCGTTTCATCTCATAAAATTATTAAATGATTTACTAATAAATTCCTCAAAATATTTTCTATTCACTGTTGCTGCTCCAGCTTTCTGTAGCCATAACATTTCCTGTACACCAAAAACGCCTTAACAAAAAGTTACCATCCAACAGTTAATCCCCGCGCTCGTTTTTTCTTCTCAGGATCCAGAACGGCTGAAAACCCGGATCTATCCTAAACATGAAAAAGCAAATTCTACTCGCACTTTCTTTAATCATCACTACATTTTCTTTCGCCCAGGTACTACCTTCTTTCGGGGTACGGGCAGGTGTTAGCTACGCCGGCGTTAGTGGTGATGCAGCAAACAATTTAAACAACCTCGTTGACCTTGCAGGTGGCGCCATCACTACTGCTAACACCACCGGCTTTTTTGCTGGCGGCTATGTGGACATTCCTGTTGCCGGTAATTTTTCCATCGAGCCCGGACTCTATTACACGCAAAAGGGTTACGAGATGAATGGCGCACTCAATCTCAAAGGTGTTGATTTTATTGGCGCTGCCGCTAAAGCAAAACTTCAGTTACAATATGTTGACGTACCCGTTTTACTTAAAGGCAAATTCGGTGGCTTTGAAATTTTTGCGGGACCACAAGTGTCTTATCTCACACATGCTGATTTGCAAACAACTGCCGGTATACTGGGCGTGAATCTGCTGAATAAAAGTATGGATGCAACTTCCCGGTTCAATAAATGGGATGTAGGAGTCACCGGCGGTATTGGCTACCAGTTGACAAATGGTATTAACCTGCGTGCTTCATATGAGCAGGGCCTGAGTAAAATGGATGCAGGTCAAAGCGTAAAATCTTATAACAATGTAATAAAGGTCGGTATCGGCCTCACCTTTTAAAAAATCCAATTTCCTTTCAATGTTAAGCCCGGCAGATCGCCGGGCTTTCTGTTTGAACCTGATTGGCACGATTTCTACTCATAAAAGTAACATACAAGGAAAACGTAGCAATGGCGGAAAAGAAAACAAATGAAGTTACCAGCAGCTTCCCGAAAGATATTTCGCCGATGCTTGCTACCCTGGTTGATTCGCCAGTGAGTGATGACGGATGGTTATACGAAATCAAATGGGATGGCTACCGGGCTATCGCTTACCTCAATCATTCCCTGGCTGATGCTCACATCTCTACAGGTGATGTGGATATCCGTTCCCGAAACAACAAGTCGTTCAATGAGAAGTTTTATCCGCTTTACCGTGCCTTAAAAAAGTGGAAAGTGAATGCCGTAGTCGACGGCGAAATTGCAGTATTGGATGCGAAAGGCATGCCTGACTTCAGTGGCTTGCAGTCATGGCGAAGTGAAGCGGACGGCCAGCTTGCATTTTTTGTATTTGATTTGCTCTGGCTGGAAGGGAAAGACCTGGCTGAACTTCCACTGAAAGACCGCCGCAGCATGCTGGTAGCAATATTTCCTGATGTTCCCGGCATCAGGCTGAGTGAAAGTTTTGATGAAACGGGAGAAAAGCTTTTTGCCCTGGCCGAAGAATTGGGCCTCGAGGGGATTATTGCAAAAAAAGCTGAGAGCAAATATTTACCGGGCGCACGCAGCCGCGAATGGCTGAAGATAAAAACGATGAAGTACCAGGAGGCCATCATTTGCGGCTATACGAAAAATGAAAATACATCCAAACTATTCAGTGCCTTGCTTCTGGGATGGTATAAAAAAGGGAAGCTCGAATTTATTGGACTGGTAGGGACAGGCTTTACGGTGAAAAGTCAGCAGGAGCTTGTCAACGGGTTGAAGCCATTCGAAATTGAAAATTCTCCTTTTGGATACGTGCCTGATTTCAACAAACCTTCCCGCTTCCGCCCCCACCCGCCAAAAGCCACTGTGACCTGGGTAAGTCCGGAGGTAGTTTGCGAAATCAGTTACCGCGAGATTACCAAGGACGGAGCAATACGTCATCCTTCATTTAAGGGGCTGCGCCCTGATAAAAATGCCAAAGAAGTTCAGCGGGAAGAAATAGCCGCTGTCACAGATATTGTTCATAAAAAGCACACCCTGGTGAAAGAGAAAATTATAAGCGCGCCTGCAAAGGCAGACAGGAACACCCTCGTGAATCCTGCAGAAAAAACACAAACAAGGAAAGTGAACGGGCACCTGTTGAAATTCAGCAGCCTCAATAAAGTTTACTGGAAGAAAGAAAAAATCTCCAAGGGAGATATGATCAATTACTATTACCAGGCAGCGCCGTTTATACTTCCTTATTTGAAAGACCGGCCGCAAACGCTGAACCGATATCCCAACGGGGTTGAAGGAAAAACTTTTTATCAAAAAGACGTT
The DNA here is from genome assembly GCA_038213975.1 of Chitinophagales bacterium. Lineage (GTDB taxonomy): Bacteria > Bacteroidota > Bacteroidia > Chitinophagales > Chitinophagaceae > Ginsengibacter. The sequence goes on along the minus strand of JBBQSI010000025.1, from coordinate 3,739 downwards.
AAGGGGAAAGTGCCGGACTGGGTGATGACTTTTCCCTACCACAGCGCGGGCGATGCCAGGGACAAAGAATTCCTGGTGATCAGTAATGAAGCGAGCCTTCTTTATATGGTGGCCCTTGGTTGCATTGAAGTAAATCCGTGGAGCAGCCGGGTAAAAAAGCCGGATAATCCTGACTGGTGCATCATCGATCTTGATCCTGATAAAAATACTTTTAAGCAGGTGATTGATACTGCATGTGTCACTAAGAAAATTTTGGATGCGGCGAGTGTCACTTCTTTTTGTAAAACATCAGGCTCTACCGGCCTGCATATTTACATTCCACTTGGAGCAAAATATTCTTATGAAGATTCTAAAGAATTTGCCCGCAGAATAGCCAAACTTGTTCATGCGGAGTTGCCGGGCTTTACCACCATTGAACGAAAAACTTCGGACCGTGGCGGAAAAATGTACATCGACTTCCTGCAAAACCGGCCACAGGCAACTGTTGCAGCGCCATACTCCCTGCGTCCGAAAGCCGGCGCTACCGTCAGCATGCCCATGCACTGGGAAGAAGTAACTAAAGGCCTGGAAATAAAAGATTTTACAATACACAACGCCATTGAAAGGATGCGGTCTGAGGGAGACCTGTTTAAAGGAGTGCTGGGAAAAGGTATTAACATGAAGCAAGCAAATAAATACCTTGATGATTTACTGAGTAAAAAGATCGAATAACCATCTGTTCGTATATTTATAATGTGCGGGCTGCTAGAAATTACTATAGGCATACCAGTCATCTATGCAATCACACCCGAAGCACAAAGCGAGTTTTTGTTAAATCTTCAGCAGTCCAATCCCCTGTATTCGAAAAAATTCCATAAAAAAAGGCACTGAATATCCAGCACCCTTTTTTGTTTTTATAAATATTGATCTTATTTATTAAAGGCATTTTTGAGATCCGCAATTGCAAATAATTGTGCATCTTTTGCTTCCGGGACTACGGCTGCCATCCCAAAAAATTCATGTGTGACACCATCATAGTTTCTATAATTCACGGTAACTCCTGCAGCCTTCAGTTTGTCAGCAAGCATGGCTCCCTCGCTCATTAAAGGATCAATACCAGCAGTGATGACAGTTGCCGGGGGTAGCCCTTTCAGGTTCGCATTGATGAGGGAGATCATTGGACTATTACCATCAGCCGAAGTCCGCAAATATTTTTCGAAAAACCATTTCATCAAGGGCGTGTTGAGTGGTTTGGTGCTATCGGATTTTTTGTAAGATTCAGTTGTGAAATCATACCCTGCGATGGGGTAAACCAGGAGTTGGTGAACAGGTAAAGACATTCCTTTATCACGGGCCATTATACTTACCGCACATGCAAGATTCCCTCCTGCACTTTCTCCGGCAACTGCGATGCGTTCCGAATCTCCTTTTAGAGAATCTGCATTTTTCACCACCCATTCATAGGCCGCATAAGAATCATTGTGTGCAGTAGGATATTTCATTTCCGGAGCCTGCCGGTACGCAACCGAAACAAGAACGGAGCCCGCTTGGTCCGCAAGAGTCCTGGCGGATGCATCATAAGTATCAAGATTCGCGATCACCCAACCACCCCCATGGTAATACACAATAACCGGAAAAGGTCCAATTCCATTTTTTGGCGTATAAATTCTCAGATGGATGTTACCACCTGGCACCGCTATATCCAGGCCTGAGGTGTCAGACATCACTGCGGGTGCAGAAATATTATTCTCCGCCATCAGATCATTTACCGCATCAGCTGGCGAGTGCTGTTTACGTGCTTCCTCGGCTGAAAGTTTCACGAGCGGCGAATCGCCATAGCTCATGAGCTTTTCAATGACAGCCTGCATTTCAGGTTTGATGTCAGGGGCCCACGCCGGTGCAGGGCCTGTCGGCTTGAGTGTTTTTGCAGACGGCATAGTATCGCTTTTCTCTACCATCGTGCTATCACCAGAAACATCTGTGGAAGAGGTAGATGAACTGTTACATGCATTGAGTGTGATAAAGAAACAAAAGGCCGCGCATAGAAAGCCCTTGGTCAGGAAGGTGTGTTTCATACATTAGTTGTTAAAATGAAAAAATCGGGGGAAGTGGGTTAAGAGCCTAGTGACGTATAAATTTCATGCCACTTAAATTGTACGGCAAAAAGATGCTGCAGTTTATAAACGGGGAGAATTAACTACGAAGCCTAACTCCTTTTCAGGCGATACTTTCTACTCACTTTTGGATTGTTGAAGTACTTATCCAGTTCCTGGCTGTCAGTATCATCTTCAACCACAGGTACGTCGATCAGCTGAAGCTGCACTTGCTTTAGTTCCTCTTTAAGCCTGTTTGTTTTCTTAATGATCTCCTGGTCTTTTTCGCCAACAAGAATATTGTCTGAGAGCAGGTATTGCAATCTTTTGATATCATTGCGTACAAGCGAAGCTGAATTCTGTTCATAGTTTTTTGAAGGTGCCACTGCCTCTTTCACGGGTACAATGGCGACCCCGAAACTTGGCAAAATTTTTCCGACTGTTTGATTTCCGTCCCCACCTACGGAAGAAAAAATCGTTCCACCCAGGGCCGTAGAGGCAGAAGTAAGATCAAAAGTGGTCCGCGTGTTTTTAGTATGTTTTATTTTCTGGTCCAGGATGCGGAACGTGCTTTTCAGCTGCACAATGTATTTTTCTACATTGGTAACCGTAGCGTTGTATTCGAGCAGGCGCTGCGGATAGTTGATTGCCTGGTTCACAATTATCTTTACCACTGCCGTATCCCGGTTGTAAAATTTATCGACTCCAATAAATGTTACGCTAAGCTGCTTTTGCTTTTCCGTTCCATCCCTACTTACAAACCCATATGGCGGTGCCCAGGAAAATTCGTCGCCGCACCGGGTCACTGGCGTAAGGGAATGCATCGGCATGGTACTGAGGTAGGTGATGTTTTCGATTGGAAAACTACCCACATCGCATTGTAGCATAAAGCGGAGGGTGTCGCCTTCGCTCACATTTAATGTACCCGTTACCGTGGGTTTCACTTTTGAAGGAATAATTTCCGTATTGTAGAAAACGAGCGTAAATGTAGTATCAATGATCTCTGTTGGGTCGTCCAGGTTTTGCACACCCAGTTTTACTTTATATTCTTTGTCATACTTCAGCTTTCCGGAAAGGAAAAAAGACTTTTCGGCTTTGAATTTTAGTCCACCGTTTTTCTGATCAATCCTTAAACCTAAAGGTTGGTTCTGCAGATACCAGTAATAATCGCTTGGATCTTTATTTATTTCAAACTGGTAGTCCAGGGTAGAATCTACGTGAAGGGTAAAATAGGGCGTAAAATTTTTAATACGTAAGACAGTGTCCAACTTTGGAAGATCCAACTTTTGAATAAACATAGTGTCTTCCCAAATCTGGGCCTGGGAACAGGTACCGGAAGAGATAAAGACCAGGATTAGTAAGCCGGAAAACAAAGAGTTCTTCACTTGATGTCGCATCGGCGCAAAAGTATAAAACTAAACCTTTAAGGGTCTGGTAAAATTCAGGCTCATTGCCGATACCGGAAATCCTTGTTTTTACCTTCGAAGTAATCGCACTGTGGCAGCGATCCCAGGCGAAAGCGGAAAGGAATTGCAGTGGCTTTTTCGAGTTTGTATTCCAGTTTGCAAAAGATAGGGGTGACTGCGGCATTGCCAATATTCTTCATGGGCAAAAGCTCTTTTTCAGTAGATGGCCTGGTATTGATGAGGGATGAAAATGCTGACTGA
>JBBQSI010000024.1:0-15603 GCA_038213975.1 Chitinophagales bacterium | reverse complement strand
AAGGCTGCTAAAAATGCTACCCCTAGTGAAGCAATGGCAAACAACTGCAACCTCGACCGGGAAGTTGATTTCATACTTTGCTTTAAAACTGTTGTTACAATCAGGGAGACGAAAATCGATGTGAGTAATGCCATGATTATAAACGGCAGTTTTAATGACACAATTCCGGAAACGCGATTCAACAAGTAAGTGGCAAGGCAAAGAAATAATGCCGGAATTACAAATCTTATATTTAAAATCGTCTGCCAGGCCGGTGAGCCTTCCTGTAATTTTTTATTTCGAATTTCTTCGGCGAGGCGCTTTATGTCATAATCAAAATTTTGTTCGCTTACATTCACCGCCTGTCGTAATGCCAAATCCTGAAGGTCCTGGGGCAGCTCATTAGCCGAAGGCATTTTGATAGCATCGTACAATACCGGGATCACGCGGATCTTTCTTCGTAGGGCCGTTGCAATTTCAATCCGTACAAGGTCACCCTCATTTTCCAGGCGCCTGGCTCCCTGTGCATCTTTAGCGTCAAGCCAGCCCTTCCCGATAACAACCAGTAACACCTGGCATTTTTGCAACGCTTTGTCGATCGAGGTCGCGTAATCGGCCCCCGGCTTTATCGTGTTGAAGTCCTTGAAAATATTTTTTGCAGGAAAGTATTGACGGAGGCGGTCATAAAGGATTTGCGTGTTCCACTTGCTATCGTCTTTCCGGTAACTGATAAAAATATTCAGGGACATTTTTGCGGAGCTAAGGAATCAAAAACATAATTCTGTAGACCGGGTGCGGATCAATCCAATCCATAATTGTCCATTTTTCGTCCGGATCTTTCTGGGCGTTGTACAGGTCTTCTGTGGAATAATATACTTTTCCGGTCCTGTTATCTTTCACAGAAAAAGTGAAACGTGCCGGGGGGAAGCTGGCACCGGTTGTCGAGGCTGGCTTTTGAATCTTTTGCCACGCAGTTGGATCATCTGCAAGAGCAGGAATTGCATAAGATACGGTGTACATGTCCATCTCAGGATCTCTATCGCCCGCACTTAAAAGAGAATTTCGGAATATATAAATGTTGAATCTTGAGGGGTCATCATCACCGGCAAGCGCTTTTTCGGACGGAGGTAGCAATGAATATGACGCTGCTAAGAATATTTTTGCAGTCCCGTTTTTTTGTGCGACTAATGAACTATCCATGCGTATTTCTTCATCATCGATGGAAGAAACAAGAATATTCACGTCGAACATGAGGTTATAAATCTTTTGGGCCTGTGCTACAGAAATGCCGCCTGAGTCAATAGAACTTCGCAACATCTTATTTAATGAATTGACAGCCGAGTTTAATGTTCTTACCGTAGCACCACTTTTTTTCCTCGTTTTACCGGATGCCTGTTTCGCATTGCGGGCTAATGGCGGTAAGACCACTTTTACCTTTTTAAAAATTTCAGATCTATCATTTCCATTTAATTTAAGGTCACTTACAGAAAATAGATTAGCCAGGGTGTCGAAACGCAGTGCGGTTTGCACGAAATCAATATTCGCAGATCCGTCGGGTTCGGAATCAGCTTTCACTTTGTCTTTGAGCGACCGGCGCAAATCTTTCGGAAGATCCGGTAACTCGGGTAAAATGATCGTGTGATTGCTGAGCGTACTGTCATGTTGATAGATGTCCGCATTCAGAATGCGGCAAATAGCGAGCGCATCTTTCGTAACAATTATTCGCTTCAGCTTTAGTACTGAGCGAACGAGTGTTTTCGTTTCCACCGGCACGGGGCGGGTAGTGTCAACATTGATGTACCTCGGTGGCTTGGGTTTGGTCGTATCCCGGGGGCGGTTGCCATTTGAATTTACATCGTCTCTTGTTTGACCGGTAACTGTATCGAACCCGGGAAAAAATGAAAGGAAGAAAAAAACAACGGCTACATAAAGTTTCATAATTGGGGGTTGTACTAATGAAAGACTAAAGCAGATGTGTCTCAGAAAGTTAGCGGCAATTAGCGTCCAAAAGAAAAAGTAATGTGTTACTTAAAGTTACAAAGAAAGGGCTGGCAGAAAAATTTATGACAACGATAGAATTTATGATTGAGCAAGTGGTTACCCATGATTAGTAAAATGGTTGGCATTTCATTGTTATTTTCACAGTTCAAACTTTCAGTGATATCCATGATATCAGCCAAATATTTTTACCGGGCGACATAAGCATAATTTTTAAATCTACGTTTTGAATCTTGAATTAGCTACATGGCTTTAAGCAGAATCTGGGCAGCATTTATTATTATTTCCATTTTGGCGGCAACTTCGTTAAGTGTCTTCACGAAAAAGAATGATGACATTTTTAATCGAATGGTTGTTGGTAAATCAGGCGACACAACGCACACGAAATCTTTGGACTCAGCCACACTCTCTGCTGAAATCCTGCAATCCATTCAAAGCACGAAAGAGTACTCCCGGGATAACATCTCGTACATCAAGGCTGATGATGGAAGATACATCTCGTACTATAAACAAAGTGCAGACGGTATCATTGGCACTTGTAAAACAGCAGTCGATATTTCCATTAATCTTATCGGCATCATGGCGCTGTTCATGGGCTTTATGAGTATTGCTGAGCGGGCAGGCGGCATCAGTTTATTATCACGGATCATAGGCCCGTTCTTTTCAAAACTATTTCCTGAGCTCCCTAAGAACCACCCGGCAATGGGCCACATGGTGATGAATTTCTCCGCCAACCTCTTAGGGCTCGATAATGCCGCGACACCCTTTGGTATTAAGGCAATGGAAAGCCTCCAGGAAATCAATCCCTCGAAAAACACAGCCTCTAATGCGCAAGTCATGTTTCTTTGTTTACATGCTTCCGGCCTTACGTTGATACCGGTAAGCATTATCGCCATACGTGCGTCGTTGGGCGCAGCAAATCCCACGGATATTTTTATCCCGTGCATGATCGCAACTTTTGCAGCTACCATGGCGGCCTTGCTAATGGTTTCTTTTAAACAAAAAATCAATGTGCTGCAGCCGGCGATATTGCTTTGGGTACTGAGTATTGCTGTCATATTTTCAGCATTGGTAGTTTATCTTAAGACTTTATCAGCGGCAGGTGTGCAAGGTTTCTCAGGCGTGTTGAGTAACGGTTTGATCCTGCTCATTTTTTTACTCATCATCATGGGCGCTATTTATAAAAAGATCAACATCTTCGACGCTTTCGTGGAAGGCGCGAAGGGAGGGTTTGAGACAGCAGTGAAAATCATACCATATCTAGTGGGAATGTTAGTCGCCATCAGCATGCTTCGTACCAGCGGGATCTTTGACCTGTTGATCAGTGGCATGAAACAACTTTTTTTGGTGATGGGCACAGATACACGTTTCGTGGAAGGTTTGCCTACGGCCCTGATCCGCCCACTGAGCGGGAGTGGCGCCCGCGGTATGATGGTAGACACTATAAAAGCTTACGGACCAGAATCATTTGCGGGAAGACTTTCTTCTATATTACAGGGCTCTTCAGACACGACTTTCTACGTAGTTGCCGTTTATTTCGGCGCCGTCAATATCAATAACACACGGTACAGCATCCCCATTATGTTGTTAGCAGATTTAGTTGGCATCATTACTTCTATCCTACTATGTTATCTTTTTTTTGGAACCAGTACTTAAGGTCTTAGGAGCGGCTTAGCGGGTACGATGATTAAAAGTCAGGATTTTTTAACTTTACAACTATGAAAAACATTTGGTTTATTATCCTGCCGTTTGTCTTTTACACTAGCTGTAAAAAAAACACCAGAACGGATCCTGTAGTGCCTGAGCCACCTATCGTACTCGATACTTCATATATTTTTGCCAGGGGCACTAACCTTTCTAACTGTTTTAATGACTATTCCGATCCTGCCCAATTCACCAACCGGTTTACTCCGGCCCACCTGAATTTTATTAAGAAAAATGGATTCACCTATGTGAGGATTCCGGTGGGATCTACGATACTTTATAACGCGGCCAATCCCTCTGCGCTACATCAAACTAACCTTGCTTTTGTAGATGCAGCCATAGACAATGCACTGAGCGCCAACCTGGGAGTAACGCTAAACCTGCATCCGCTTGCAAACGATATTGACAGCCAGTTGGCAAATGATCCGAATTACGTTACCAAAATCGCAGCCTACTGGAAATCTGTTGCCAGTTATTTCGGAAAATACCCTGCAGATAAATTATCCTTCGAGATTTTAAATGAACCGCATGCATCGGCGGCGGGACTAACGACGAAAGACTTTAGCTGGTGGCAGGATGTGCAGGGTGAAATTGTTTCCGCAGTGAGGACTGTAGATTCTACTCATTCCATAATTGTCGGCGGTGAGGGTTGGAACAGCATCAATGGGTTGCTTCAAATTAAGCCCTACCCTTTCAAAAAAATAATTTACACTTTTCATTTTTACGATCCTTTTCTGTTCACGCACCAGGGTGCGACCTGGACCGGCTGGCAACCGGCCATGGATGCACGGAATGTGCCGTACCCCTCCAGCCCGCAAGCCGTGGCTCCTTTGATTATTGCCAGCAACAGTGATGACCTCAATAATAACCTGCGATGGTATGGGGAACAGCGATATAATATTGACTCCCTCGATAAATGGATTGGGCGGGCCAATGACTGGGGAAAAGCAAATAACGTAACGATCATCTGCAACGAATTCGGGAGTTACAAGCCTTTTGCACCACGGCAAAGCAGGCTGAATTTTTTAAAAGATGTCACAACTGTACTAAAAAAATACAATATTGGTTGGGCCATGTGGGACAGCGATGAAGGCTTCGGCTGGATGACTTTTGCAGACGCTGCCAGAACCACACCCACAGCAGATTACGACGTGCTGAAAAGTTTGGGAATGCGGTAAACATTTCACATGCGCCTCGCGTATTGAACCTGGGTTGCGGTAATAAATAACCCCTCCTTTGATGTTGTATCCCGTCGTTCCCGATGCCGCATTGTACCCTTACGCAATTTATTTGCCGCCGTTTGCTTTGAGATCGTCAAGGCAATCCTTATCGAAAGAAGGGATAAAGTCACGTCCATTTGCGTCCGACGTCTTGATGGCATAATTCATCAGGCAGGTTATATTGGTACAATGTGCGCCATTATCCGGGTCTAAGTGATCTACCTGCATTGGCGATCCCTGGTTTACCAGGCCCATGAGGTGGCCGAACTCATGTCTCAGCATGGTAGCAGTGAGAGCCATATTGCTTAGCTGCCCTGGCTGTCCGGAATAGTCCGCAATAGTTTTTCCAAACAGGCTAATAGAGGTATTCCAGTATGATTTGGCAAGGACATCATTGTCAGCAAATCGCCCATCTGTAATTAGTACGTGCACAGTGATCACTTTACCGCCGGTTAAAAAGTTACGGTGTGTCCTTTCAAGTCTCACAATTTCATCAAGGCTGAGGCTCTCTTTGCCGGCAGAAAATATCTCTCTCGTGGTGATTTGTATTCCTTCAGGCTTGTTGAGATAGGCATTTAGAAAATCGCGGAAGTTATTTATGACAGTATCGTTGACGGCAAACCCGGGCATGTAATTTATCTGGACGAGAAGAGAAGGATATTTCTGAGCTGACAGTAGTTCACTGGCGGCAGCACCGAGCGTGCCATAATCGTAATCGCGGAGCGAATCTTCTTTCTTACAAGATGCCACGCTTGCTAGCAAAATGAAAATGATATATGGTAGGGTACTTCTAATCGCGGTAACGTAATGCGTAAAGATAATTCTAAAGATTTTTGAAAGGTGAGAAGTCAAGGTTTTTCAGAAAAAAAGAGCAATCACACAAAATGAAAAACTGCCCAATTGAAGGGTTCTTCCAGTCAGTAGTTTTTCTTAATTCGAGTTGAATAGAGTTTCCAGACCAATAGATTATCTAATATTGATACGGGGAATTAAAATTTGCTTCTTAGAAATTATCCATGAAAAAGGGTTTCTAGGATTGGAAATCGGGATTGCCTTGCCTAATAGTTTGATATAACATCAATCAATACACAGTATTCAAGAAATTCTTTACAGCTTCAGCGCAACACCTTTGTTTGGAGGTTTAGTTTTAGCAGCAGAGGTGAAACTGCAATCAGCAAAAGAGTTGAAATAGCGTACCGTTAAGGTTTATGCTGACTAGAAGTGTCCACATTCTCCTCCGCGTTATTATCTTCCAAGGATTTTGCCGAATGCTCACTATCATCCAGTTCCAGCGAGGAGCCAAAAATCGGGATCATTTTTTTAGCATCATATATTGCCCGGTTGTATTTATTTCCAAGTACAATGATCGTTACAGAATCCTGGATCATCCTGATAAATACCGTGTTATTACCATGCCACCAGCCATTATGATAAATGATCTTTCTGCCGTCAGGATATACATTCATTCGCCAGCCATATCCGTAATTGCGAATACCTGCCTTCTCATTGCTATACGGTGTGTAGGCAGCTTTCAACATGTCAGGGCTAAAGAGCTCGTTCGTATATAATGCCTGGTCCCACTTGAGCATATCGCGGGGTGTACTGTAAATATTTTTATCGCCATAACCATAATCCAGGTAGGTAGCCCCTTCCATTCTTCCACGCCAGTCGAAGGAAGGCATCGCTGCGGCGCTGTCGCCCACATCATAAACGTAGGTATCGTCCATGTGCAATGGGGTGAAAAAAGTTTCCTCCAAAAATTCGGGATAGCTCATACCGGAAGTCTTTTCAATAATCAGTGCTAATAAAGAATAATTGGTATTGCAGTAGGTAAAGTGAGTCCCGGGCGTGCCTTGTAACGGTGGCTTAAATTTGATGATGTAATCCAACACATCATTGTTCGTGCATTTCATTTTGTTGTCCCAACCCAGGTCGTGCATGAAATAAATGTAGTTGGGTAAGGCGCTGCGATGGGTGAGCAGATCCTGCACCTTAATGTTGTCGTAAGGAAAGCCCGGAAAAAATTTACTGACGTCATCACTGAAATAAAGTCTGCCCATTTCCGCAAGTTTCACAATTGCCATCGCGGTAAATGTTTTGGATACGGAGGCAAGATGAAAAGGCGAATGCTCCGTGAGTGTATCTTTTCTCATTAGGTTGAAACTACCATGATAGTCTTCAAAAATCACGTGGCCTTTTTTGGCAACTAATATGGCGCCGTTGAAGCCACGGCGAAGAAAATATTTATTGTAAAATGCTGCAACTTCATTGTGGAGCCTTAGCGAATCAGCTTTGGAAATATCACCCTGGTGAAGAGGACGGTAAGTCAGCGAATCTTTTTTTGGGGAATCATTTTTCCTTGCAGAATTGGAGTTACAGGAACAAAAAACTGTTGCGAATAGCAGGATCAAAAGATGCCAGATAGGAATTCTCATTACGGTTTATTCATAGTTTAACGGATTATATTTGCACACTGATATGACAAACGTAAAATGGCAGACAAAAAAACAACAAGTTACCCTAAAGAAAAAATTAAAATTCTCTTTCTCGAGAACATTAGTAACGCCGCTGCGGACAAATTTATTGAGGCAGGTTATCAATCCTTAAAACAACTTAGCGGCGCCCTCAGTGAGCAGGATCTTATCACGGAAATCAAGGATGTCCACCTCCTCGGTATTCGCTCCAAAACTAAAATAACAGAGCCGGTGCTGGCGGCTGCCACCAAGCTACAGGCGATAGGCTGCTTTTGCATCGGCGTGAACCAGGTAAATTTGGATGCCGCTACCAGGAAAGGTGTGACGGTTTTCAATGCCCCCTACTCCAATACGCGATCTGTAGCGGAACTGGTGCTCGCCAGTTCCATTATGCTGATCCGGAAAATCCCTGATAAGAACATGGCGGCGCACAACGGCAAATGGTTGAAAGAATCTGCAGGTAGCCGTGAATTGCGAGGCAAGACCCTGGGGATTATTGGCTATGGGAATATTGGCTCGCAGGTGAGTGTGCTTGCAGAAGCGCTCGGAATGAAAGTGATCTTTTACGACGTAGAGACAAAAATGCCGTTGGGCAATGCAGAAGCAAAGGCCACCATGCGTGACGTAATGCGGCTATCGGATGTTATTACTTTACATGTACCCGATTTGCCTTCTACCCGTAACATTATTAATAAAACGACGCTTAAATATTGTAAACGCGGCGCCATGTTGATTAACTATGCACGGGGCCAGGTGGTAGACATTCCTGCATTAAAAGAGGCAATTGAAAAAAAGATAGTTGGCGGCGCTGCCATCGATGTGTTTCCAAGTGAACCGCAAAGAAATGGTGATGTATTTAGCAGCCCGCTGCAAGGTCTCAGCAATGTAATTCTCACGCCACATATCGGAGGGTCTACGGAAGAAGCCCAGCAGAATATCGGTGAAGATGTGAGTATGAAGCTTTTCAATTTTTTAGAGAAAGGTATCACCACCGGGTCACATACAACTCCCGGCCTGAACCTTCCGCCGCAGGAAGGCACTCACCGTATTTTGCACATCCACAACAACGTTCCGGGAGTGCTTTCGGAAATCAATACTGAGCTCTCCCAACACCACATCAACATCCTCGGCCAATACCTTAAAACAAATGACGACATCGGATACGTGGTGCTGGATGTGGATAAAAAGCTTTCCGGAAGCGCCGTGGAATTACTTAAAAAAGTAAAAGAGACTATCCGCGTACGTTTACTGTACTAGCTAAGCCATCGACACAGTTCCGCTTATCTTTGCGTCATGAAAATTGTAATTGCAGGGGGCGGGTTCGGAGGACTGAAGCTAGCCAGGAAACTAATTGACCAAAAGGGCTTTGAGGTCACGCTTATTGACCGTTTTAATTTTCACCAGTTCCAACCACTTTTCTACCAGGTAGCAACCGCCGGGCTCGACGCCAGCGATATTTCATTTCCACTCAGGAAGGTTTTTCATAAAGAAAGCAACATCCGCTTTAGAATGGGCGTCATAACGGCCATCGATATCCCAAACAAGAGAGTGGTCACAGAAAAAGAAAGCTATGACTATGACAAACTCATCCTGGCAACAGGTGCTGACACTAATTTTTTCGGCAACGCCCAGTTGCAAGAATTTACTTTTCCGATGAAGAGCACAACGGAAGCCCTGCAGATTAAATATCGCTTGCTGCAGAATATGGAGGATGCACTCTATGCAAAAACTGAAGATGATCTTCAAAAGCTCCTGAATATTGTAATCGTGGGCGGCGGACCTACAGGCGTTGAGATGAGTGGCGCCATCGCAGATATGCGGCGCTTTGTTTTGCCAAAAGACTACCCGGAGCTGGATTTTAAAAAAATGCAGATATTCCTCCTCGAAGGCAGCCCGGAAACACTAAGTGCGATGTCTGACCAATCCAGCGAGGATTCATGCAAATATTTGAAAGACCTCGGGGTGATTGTAAAAACTAAAACCATTGTAAAAGACTATGATGGGAAAACTGTCACTACCCAATCTGGCGAAACAATTGAATCCTGCCTCGTGATATGGGCTGCCGGCATCAAAGGAAACATTCCGGACGGCATTGATAAAAGTCTGATCGTTAAAGGAAATCGATTACAGGTTGACCGGTATCATAATGTAAAGGGAATAGACGGTGTATTGGCAATCGGCGACGTATCGTATATGGAAACAGAGGCTTATCCTTACGGTCATCCGCAAGTGGCATCTGTTGCCATCGCCCATGCAAAATCTCTTGGAGACGTCCTGATAGCCGGGCTAAAAGGAAAGGAAAAGCCCGACCCATTCGAATATCATGACAAAGGATCTATGGCTACCGTTGGAAGAAATTTGGCCGTGGTTGATATTCCCAGTCTGAAGCTTCACCTCGGTGGATTTATTGCCTGGATAATATGGATGACGCTGCATCTTTTTCTCATTCTGGGAGTAAAAAATAAATTATCCGTATTTAGCAATTGGATCTACAACTATATCACCTACGATCAAAATCTCCGGTTAATTTTTCGTCCATTTTACAGACCCAAAGCCTGATGGATCGACCACACTTTTTAGCGGCGCATTGGAAAAACCTTGTGATGGTGAACTATCCAATAGATCCTTTGATGCTAGAAGAATTTGTACCGGCCGGAACCGAATTGGATTTTTACAATGGGCAAACTTATGTCTCGTTGATCGGTTTTCTTTTCCTCGATACCCGCATCTTTGGATTCGGTATTCCCTATCACATCAATTTTGAAGAAGTAAATCTCAGGCTTTACGTGAAGCGCTACAGAAATGGCAAACTCCACAGAGGCGTAAGTTTTATCCGCGAATTGGTTCCGCGTTCGGCAATTGTCTTTGTCGCCAATAATTTTTACGGCGAAAAATACAAAGCCGTAAAAATGCGCAATACCGCAAGTCGACAAAATGATTTACTCAAGACGGAGTATTCCTGGCTCGTAAAGGGAAAATGGAATAAAATTGCAGCGCAGTGTCACCAAGAGTCAGTAGCCCTTCAACCTGGCAGTGAAGAAGAATTTATCGCAGAACATTATTGGGGATTTACCCGCCTGTCTCCGCAACGAACTTCCGCCTACGAATTGTACCATCCGAAATGGGAAATTTATCCGGTCAGAGAGTATAGCGTCGACTGTGATTTCGGCGACTGCTTTGGTGAAAAATTTCATTTTCTCGAAAACCGAAAACCATCATCCGTTTTTATGGCAAAAGGCTCTGATGTAAAAATTTTTTACAAGCAGAAGATTATTATTTGAGAAAAATTTTTGCCGCCGCTCTAAATGCGGCTGTTTGATGTGGTAACTGGTCTTCGATCAAGAGGCATACTTCTGCCTTGATTTCCGGATATTTTCCAGAAAGCTGCCAGAGCAAATGAAGCGCAATAGATTTAATCGCTACCGGCTCTTCGATGTCTTCAAGAAATGTAAAACACCGGTCTAACAATAAACCCTCAACCTCCTCAGGAATGGGTGCAAATTGAAAAAGCCGTAGCAAATTTCTTTTTACAGCGAAATGCCTGTTTCGGTTTTCCATCTCTTCAAGGAAAAATTGAAAATGGGACTTGGCAAGCGGGGGACACTTTTTCACACACTCACTGATCGGCCATGATGCTCTTTGCTTGAGCTGAAAATTCCCATCAGAATAAACACCCAGCAATTGTCCAAATCGCACCTGGCTTTTGCCAACCCATCCGACAATCTCGTCGCAGATTTTCCTCGAATGTTCAGATAATATTACATCCTCCAGCTTCATTTCCTATATCAGAAATTAAATGCTTAGTAATGTTTCAAATTTACAAATGCGTTAGTACTCAAATTTCCTAACCATCATTGCTGCCAGGCTACCCGATTTTGCAGGCCTTATCCAATGTTAAGACTATAAACTTGTTTTGACCCTTTCTATATATCCTTTTACTTTGCGCTCTTAATGAAAAGTGCATGAAGAAATTCGATTTCAAAAAGATTTTACCTCACCTGGTAGCGGTCGTGGTTTTCCTTGTTGTCTCGGTAATTTATGGCAAACCGGCTTTGGAGGGGAAGGTAGTCCTGCAGCCGGACATCCAGGGTTGGCGGGGCATGGCGCAGCAGTCGATGGAGTTTCATGACAAGAGCGGATACTACCCGCTTTGGACGAACAGCATGTATAGTGGGATGCCGGCCTACCAGATCGCTTTTGATGCCCGTACGAAAATGCAGGTGGGTTATCTTGACTCGGTCATCAAATTAGGTTTACCAAAACCCATCAGTTTCTTTTTCCTCGCTTCTATTTGTTTTTATTTTCTGTGTATCGTCGCCGGTGCCAATCCCTGGGTGGCAGTTATGGGTGCTCTCTCCTATGCTTATTGCAGTTTCAATGCAATCATTGTCGCTGTTGGTCACGACTCGCAAATGTTTTCCATTGGCTATGCCCCGGCCGTATTAGCCGGGCTACTGTTGCTTTTTCGAAAACATTACTGGACAGGCTTTGCTGTCACCGCCTTTTTCTCAACAATGTTGATAGGGCAAAACCACATCCAGATCGTCTATTACACCATGATCATGGCGGCCTGCATGACCATCGCATTCTTGATAAGAAGCTGGCGCGAAAAAATATTTCTTGAAGGCCTGAAAGGTGCCGGGCTTGGGCTTGCCGCGGCTTTCCTCGGGCTGGCCTGTAATGCTGTCACCATGTTGCCAACATATGATTATGCAAAAGAAAGCACGCGTGGCGGCAGGTCGCAACTAACAACGACGCCGGCAGCCGCGAATAAAACTAAGGGTGGATTGGATAAAAGCGAAGCCTTCCGGTGGAGCTACGGATTTGGTGAAACATTCACCTTTTTGATCCCTGACATCTATGGTGGAGGAAATGACAACACACAATTAGATGACCAATCCAAATTTGTCCAAAAATTGGCTGAGGTCGGCGTTCCTGAGGAAACTGCTGTTCAGTATGCTAACGGAAATGCCTACTGGGGTGGTCAGCCCTCTACGGCAGGGCCTGTTTACCTCGGAGCGATTGTGTGCTTCCTGTTCATATTTGGGCTTTTTTATGTAAAGGGATGGCAGAAATGGTGGATACTGGCTGCATCGTTCATCGGGATATTATTGGCCTGGGGGGCTAACCTGGAGGGAATCAATTATTTCCTCTTTGACCACCTCCCTTTTTATAACAAGTTCAGGGCAGTTACCATGTCACTTGTTATCCCGCAGCTTTGTTTTCCTTTTCTCGGCGTATTGGCTGTTGATAAATTAATTCGCGAAACAGACCTGGGCATTGCAAGAAAAAACTTTCGGCTAAGCTTATACGTTACAGGCGCTATTTTAATATTGATGACAGGCTTTTATTTCACAGCAAGCTACAGCGGAAAACATGACAAGGAACTGAAGGACAGTTTCAAACAAGGGATGATGCAACAAGTGCCGCGTGGACAGCAGGCACCACCGCAGTTGGAACAGCAAGCCACCGAATTTAGTAACCAGTTAATTGCTGACCTCAGGAAAGACCGGCAAGGGATGATGGGTGGCGACCTGGTGAAATCGATATTGCTGATTGCGCTGGCAGCAGGCTTAATATGGCTGTTTACCAAAAAGAAGTTGAGCCCTTTGCTACTGACTATTGGTCTTATTCTGCTGACAACGTTCGATCTTCTCAACGTTTCTTCAAGGTATTTGAATGAAATGAAATTTGCAGAAGAAACAGATTTTGAATCGATTTTTGTCCCCAGCGCGGCTGACCAGCAAATATTACAGGATCCCGATCATGCAAAGTTTCGCGTGTTCAACCAAACGGCACCTAATCCTTTCTACAGCGACTCCCGCACTTCATATCATCACAGTTCTGTAGGCGGCTATCATCCAGCGATGTTGGGCCTTTACAATGACATCATTACCGAGCAACTTGCGAAAGGAAATATGGAAGTGTACAATATGCTCAACACTAAATATTTCATTGTACAAAATCCGCAGAATGGCCAGCCCGTCGCGCAGCTCAACCCGGAGGCTTTCGGAAATGCATGGTTCGTTAAAGGAATTAAATATGTGGAGAATGCAGATGCTGAGATGGCTGCATTGAATGATACAAACCTACGCGATACGGCCGTGGTCGAGAAAATGTATCAGTCAGACATCACCGCTCCTGCAGGTGCAGACTCATCTGCAACAATTACCATGAATGAAAATTTGAATGATGTGGTGAAATACAGCTACCAGGCGCCTTCGCCCCAGTTTGCTGTGTTGAGCGAAGTATTTTACCCTGCGGGATGGAATGCTTACCTGGATGGCAAAAAAGTAAATTATGTAAAGGCCGATTACGTACTGAGAGGCATTTCATTGCCTGCCGGAAGTCACCAATTGGAATTTAGATTTGAACCGAAATCGTTTGCTACGGGCAGACTGATAACTATCGTCGCGAATATTCTCGTGATCCTCTCAATGATTTTAGCGATCGTATTTTATTTCAGAAACCCGACGCCGAGGGCCCACGTGCTATAGCACCTTGTAGAAGTATGGCTGGTTGCGCATAATCGTTGGCGTGAGTTTAAGTAATATCACGAGATTGCTTACGTAACCCTGGAAATTTTTAAAAGAATATCTTTTGGAGAACATTGTGGCTATTAAAAATACAGGCACTTCTAACACGTAGGCGATGAGCATAAAAAGAAACCAGCCTACGCCGAATTCCTTTCTAATCCGTACCATATTAGATAACATAATCTGTCCTCCTTTTTTATCAAATAGATTGTAGTATCCCTTTCCTTCAGAACCAAAAGTTTCATTTGCCGTCTCCCCTTGCAGATGCACAACGTGCAAGTCACCATAAATGCAAAGCGGCCCGATTTTCCTGAGCCTGCTACACCATTCAGCTTCCTCAGCATACAAAAAGAAATCTTCATCCATCAACCCTGCTGTTCGAATTGCTGTTCGCCTGACCATTAAAAACGCACCATTTATCCAGTCAACCTTTTCAACTGATTTAGCCTCCGCTAGGTTTGCCTTCTTCATCTGGAAAAGCGCCGCTACCGCTTTCAAAAGATCACCCATGAGCGGAAGCGGCAGCAAATAGTTTAAGCCGCCTGTCATGGCAAAATTGCCGGAGATTTGGGGGGAACCGTCTGCATTCAGTAGCTGAACACCGCATGCCACAAATGGAGAAGGCACGAAGGCGGCAAGGCATTTTTGCACGGCGTTATCCACGATGATTGTGTCGCCATTCAGCAGCAGAATCACTTCTCCCCCAGCCTGCCGGATTCCTTCATTATTTCCCCTGGCAAACCCGGTATTATAATCCATCTGTATCCATTTTACCTTCGGAAACTCATCTAAGATCATTTCTTTTTGACCGGGCGATGAAGCATTGTCAACAACCAAAATTTCAAAGTCGCTGTGATGTTTTTCGGGCTCCAAAGATGCCAGGCAATCTATGACCAGGCGGGCAGAATTGTAGTTGATGATAACGATGGAAAGTCTCAAGAAGAATCGCCTTTAATATGCAGTGTCATACAATTATAAGGATATTTTTGCATTATTTTGCCCATATGAAAACAGCGCTTATCACGGGTATCACAGGGCAGGATGGATCCTATCTTGCCGAACTTTTGTTGGAAAAAGGTTATAACGTTCATGGAATAAAAAGAAGAAGTTCTTCTATCAACAGTGACAGGATTGACCACTTATTTTTTGACGAATCCATCAGCAGCAGATTTCACCTGCATTATGGCGATCTTAATGACGCCTCCAATCTTTTGCACATCATTCAGAAAACAAAACCGGACGAAATTTACAACCTCGCGGCGCAAAGTCATGTAATGGTAAGCTTCGAGACACCTGAATATACTGCCAACTCCGATGGTGTCGGTGTATTGCGCATACTGGAAGCCATCAGGATCCTTGGCCTGGAGAAAAAGACGAAATTTTACCAGGCCTCTACTTCTGAAATGTTTGGCCTTGTTCAGGAAGTGCCGCAGAAAGAAACAACGCCTTTTTATCCAAGGTCTCCATATGGTGTTGCCAAACTTTACGGTTATTGGATCACCGTCAACTATCGCGAGGCGTACAACATGTTTGCAATTAATGGCATACTGTTCAACCACGAGAGCCCGGTACGGGGAGAAAACTTTGTAACGAGAAAGATTACAATTAGTGTTGCACAACAGGCGCTCGGCTCTACTGAAATTTTGAAGCTGGGAAACCTGGATGCCAAACGCGACTGGGGCCATGCAAAAG
>JBBQSI010000023.1:0-15683 GCA_038213975.1 Chitinophagales bacterium | reverse complement strand
GGTGCAGATGTTTTACACAACGGAAATTTTAGACCAAACTCAATGTTCATAATGTTTTTCCAGGCACAAGGCGGCCGCACCTAACATGCCTGCATTTTCCAATTCAGAGATCTCAATCCTGAGATGCTGGAGTGCGCGGGTAAATGGGAAAGTTTTTATTTCCTCCCACATCGATTCGCGGAAGAATTCCCAGGCCGACCTGACTGAACCGCCCAACACAATCAGTTCTACGTCTAATGCAAACAGGATCATTTTAATAGCTTTGCCCAGGTGCGTACCCATTTCTCTATACATCCGCAGCGCATCACTGTCTCCTGCCTGCGCTTGCCGGAAAACGGTTTCACCGGTTACATCATACATATTCTCAAAAAACTGTCCGCTGGCAAAATACTCGACGGGCCTGCTCTTATAGTCTATCATTCCAAATTCCCCCGCACCCCCGTTTCTGCCGGAATACAAATGTTGATTGATAATAATACCGGAACCAAGCCCTGTGCCCAGGGTAACGCCTACCATTGATTGAACGTTTTTGCCCTTTCCGAAATAATGTTCCCCGAGGGCAAAACAGTTGGCATCATTATTCACTTCAGCCGGAATGGAATAACGGTCCTGGATCCATTTTTTCAGCGGCACTTTTTTCCAGGAAGGAATATTCACCACATCAAAAACATTACCTGTTTCCGCATCAATAAGACCCGGCACACCTATACCGATTGCATCAATTCTTTCCGCCATGAATTGGTCGATCAGGCGGAAGAGTTCATTCCTTACATCCGTTTCTGATCCCTGGGCGTATATTTTTTGAGAGATGCTCCTCGCAACATTCCCGCCTTTCACAATGCCGCCGCGGATATTTGTTCCGCCCATATCTATTCCAAGGATTGACTGTGGTGCTGTCATTTACAGGTTATAATTTTAATGCGGCATCTTCATCAAGGTATACATAGAGATTTGGATGATTTCTTAACAATGAAGCCGGCCGCTCATTCGAGATAGGGTCCGTCAGTACTTCTTTTACTATGCCCGCTTTTTTGTCGCCGGACACAAGGAGCATAATCAGCCTGGATTCTAAAATCGTTTGTATGCCAAGAGTAAGGCCACCGGAGAGATCTTTTGGCTCCATGAAATATTTTTGGCCTATATCTTTAGTCACGGGATGAATTTCGGCTACGTGTGACCGTGAGTTTATGGAGGTGCCCGGTTCATTCATACCGACATGGCCATTTAATCCAAGCCCAAGTATAGTCACATCGATGCCGTTCTTTGCAGTGATGAACTTTTCTACCCGTTCGCATTCTAGAGCCGGATCTGCCGCCCGTCCGTCAAAAAAAGTGATTTGATTAGGGGCGATACCCAGGAGTTCAAAAAAATCCCTGTCCAAATGAAAGCGGCAACTTCCTTCATCTTTCCCGTTCATTCCAAGCCACTCATCGAGGCTAAGAAAGTTCCATCCTGAAATGTCGATGCTTTCATGGTCTACAATGGAAAATAAATTTTTGTAAAGTCCTTTAGGTGAGTCACCCGAAGCCATACATATCAGCGGATCGGGTATTTTATCAATGAATGACAGGAGATCGATTGCTGCCTGATGGGAAAGTTTTCTGTAGTTTTCTTCAACGTTTAATTTCATAAGATTTTTCGCTTTTTGGATTAGATGTTTTCAGCCGACCCGAGCCAGAGGTCTATTGGCTTTGCTACTTTCGGGTGGAAAGGTAAACTGATCTTTTTTCCTTCTCCCGCAGACGCATAAGCAGCATCAATAATTTCCAGCACTGCCCGGCCGTCTTCACCCGTCACAAGTGGCTCCTTCTCTTCTTTCACGCATTCAATAAAATGTGGCAACTCATGTGGATAACCCTGGTTGAAAGCTTCCTCAAAAACGGTAAAGCTCCAGCCGACAGTTGTGTCACCTTTTTCCATGGCATTTCCATTGTCGCTCTTGCTGTAAGACTCTGCAGAATTTCCCATAAAAAAGTCTGCATAGATCACGCCGCCTGTACCACATATTTCGCTGCGGTCATCCACGCCTCCATGTTTGGCCCAACAAATAGCCCCAACCTCGCATCCGGATTCTGTTAGCAACTGGTCAATGTCGTCAAATGCTGCAGAGATTTGATATTTGTGCGCAAAAGCTTTTGCTTTTTCAATTTTTCGCGCATATACTGCCACCACCTGTGCGTCCGGCACAAAGCGATGATAGCTTTCCATGTGAATATCTATAATGAATCCAGCGCCTAGAATGGCGACCTTCACCTTGTCCATTGCAATCGATTTACGGCAATAAATTAACCGAATTTTTCCGATATGGGTGTGATCTAAAATCTAATACCTTTAGAAGAAATTATTTTTCAACGATTGTTATGCCAGGTGATACGCTGCAACGCAATATAAATACCCGCGGAAAGGATGCCAATACCTATGATGCGATTGTGGTCGGCTCGGGCATCAGTGGAGGATGGGCTGCGAAAGAGTTATGTGAACTTGGCGTGCGCACGCTGGTGCTGGAGCGTGGAAGAAATGTAGTGCATAATAAGGACTATCCCACGGCCACGATGAAGCCCTGGGAGTTTAAGCACCGCGGGCAAATGACGGAGAAATTTTATGAAGAAAACCCGCTCATTACCAAAGCATCCGGCTTTAATGAAAGTACCGCTCACTTTTTTATAGAAGATAACGACCACCCCTACGTGCAGGAGAAGCCTTTCGACTGGATCAGGGGCTACCAGGTGGGAGGAAAGTCAATTATCTGGGGGCGGGCGTGCCCGAGGTGGAGCAAGTATGAGTTTATTAACCCATCAAAATTTGGCTACGGAATTGAATGGCCGATCAGTTATGACGATCTTGCTCCGTGGTATTCGCACGTTGAATTGTTTGCAGGCATTTGCGGAAACAAAGACGGCCTGGAGATGATGCCCGACGGGGAGTATATGCCACCCTTCGAATTTAACTGCCCGGAGAAAGACATGAAGGCAACGCTGGCCAAAAAATACAATGACCGTTTCATGATCCAGGGAAGATGGGCACAACTTACGCAGCCTTCTGACCTGCATACACAACAAGGGAGAGCACGCTGCCAGGCAAGAGACCTGTGTATGCGTGGCTGTCCGTTTGGTGGATACTTCAGTTCAGTGTCGTCTACCCTCCCGTGGGCCGAGCGTACAGGAAATCTCACGATTCGTCCATTTTCTGTAGTTCATTCCATCATTTATGATGAGCAAAAAAATAAAGCGGTTGGCGTGCGAATTGTTGACGCCAATACGATGGAGACCACTGACTATTTTGCCAGGATCATTTTCATGAACGCCTCAGCCTTAAATTCAAATCTTGTTTTACTAAATTCCAAATCGAACCGCTTTCCAAATGGCCTGGGCAATGACAACGGGTTATTGGGAAAATATGTTTGCTTTCAAAACTACAGGGGCTCTGTTGGTGGTGAGGTGGAAGGGTACCTTGATAAATATTATTATGGCAGGCGTAGCGTAGAATGTATGATGGCGAATTTCAGGAATATTCACGCACACGATATGGATTTCGCCGGCGGATATATGGCTTTCATGGGTTGCTATCGCACCCGAAATGATGGCAGTGCTTTGATACATGAAATCGGGGGAACATACAAAGACACACTCGCGACGATGGGTCCGTGGGGTATATATATGTACATGCAGGGAGAAACGATTCCGAAGGAAAAAAATCATGTGCGCCTTAGCGGGGACAAAACAGATCAATGGGGTATACCCTTGCTCGTAACGAATGTGGATTATGATGATAACGATGAACTTATGATCAAAGATTTTTTAACGCAGGGAAGTGAAATGCTGGATGCCTGCGGTGTAAAAAATGTGAACCAGCACGACAATCACTGGGCACCGGGCAGAGATATACATGAGATGGGAGGCTGCAGGATGGGAAAGGATCCGAAGACGTCGCTGCTAAATGGATGGAACCAGTTTCATAACTGCAAAAATGTATTCGTGACGGACGGTGCAAGTATGACCAGTACGGGTAACCAAAGCCCGTCGATATTTTATATGGCACTTACCGCCCGGGCTGCTAATTATGCGGTTGGGGAAATGAAAAAAGGCAATCTCTAAAAAACGACAAATACATATGAAACGGATTTTGATTATCGGATTGATTGCAGCTGCGTTTATGCCTTCCTGTAAGTTGACTGATAAAACCGAGGAGAAAACGGACGTGACAGCAGATTCAACAGTGGTAACAGAAAATGAAGCCAGCACTTGGGTAAACCTGCTGGATAGCGGTACCACGGCCTGGCACACTTACGGTAAAGATAGCCTTGGGAGTGCCTGGAAATGGGAGGACAGTTTACTCCATCTCGATGCCTCGAAAAAAGATGATTGGCAAACAAAAGGTGGAGGCGACATTGTCACCAATGAAGAGTTTGAAAACTTTCACCTGAAGCTTGGCTGGAAAATTTCGGAAGCCGGCAACAGTGGAATAATCATTTATGTGAAAGAAGATACCAGCAAATATCCTTACACCTGGAGCACAGGTCCTGAAGTGCAAATTGCCGACAATGAAAAAAATGAAGATGGCAAAATTCATGGTCACCAGGCAGGTGATGTGTATGAATTGTTTCCCTCTAACTCAAACGCGTATGTGCATCCTGCCGGCGAATGGAACAGCATAGAAATCGTTAGCAAAAATGGAAAGTTTGACTTGCACATGAACGGACATCACACGCTTGATACGGTGATTTGGAACAATGCCTGGAAACAAAACATTGCCGGGACCAAGTTCAAAGATATGCCCGACTTTGGCACGTTTCAAAATGGAAGAATCGCCCTGCAGGACCACGGCGCCGATGTTTGGTTTAGAAATGTCATGATCAAACGGCTGTAGAATGATTCACCGCATACCTGTTATACAATGATATCCAGGCGGTGAAAACCGGCACTTGATTTCAGGCGTTTGATTAAACCTGGTCTTCAGTTTTTTTATTGCGGGCTTTGCCTGAAATGTTCCCGTTGTGTACTGTTGAATTGCACCCGGTTACTTTTCTCCTATTTCATTTTCGTAACTTCCGCGCCTGTTATTTTTAAATTTTTCTTTCATCAAATTTTAAATATCAATCACAATGACAGCGCCTCAGGGATATAATTCTGTAATGCCTTATCTTATAATTAAGAACGCTTTGGGGTTTGCAGATTTTGTAACGAAAGTTTTTGACGGACAGGAAATCATGGAGAAAAGGCATTTGAGAAATGAGGGGGTAATCATGCACAGTGAAGTGAAAATTGGCGACAGCATAATCATGTTCGCCGACAGCACAGACGAGTACCCGGTCGTCAGCGCATCACTCTTTGTTTACGTGGCCGATGCAGACGAAACTTTTCATAAAGCCTTAAAAAATGGCGCGATTGTCGTCAATAAAATGGCAGACCAGCCTTATGGAAGGAGTGGTGGCGTAAAAGATCCATTTGGAAATCAGTGGTGGATAACTTCAGTTCAATAAATGATCTTCACTACTTTCAAAAAAACTTTTTAATCAACTTCATGAATAGAAAAATTCATACGGTCATTTTTGATTTGGGTGGCGTACTCATAGATTGGAATCCGCGCTATGTATATCGCGAAATCTTTGACAGTGAAGAAAAAATAGATTGGTTCTTTGAGAACATTTGCACCAGTGACTGGAACGAACACCAGGATGCCGGTCGTTCGCTCCAGGAAGCGACAGATGAATTGCTGGCAAAGCATCCGGAATATCAAAACGAAATCAAGGCCTACTATGGCAGGTGGGAGGAGATGCTCGGCGGACCCATCCATGATACGGTGCAAATTCTAAAGGAAGTAAAAGCTGCGGGGATGCACAACCTGTATGCGTTGACAAACTGGAGTGCGGAAACATTTCCGGTTGCCCTTGAACGTTATGACTTCCTCGGCTGGTTCGATGGAATCGTGATGAGCGGCGAAGAACGCACACGTAAGCCTTTCGCAGATATCTACCATATATTGCTGAATCGATTTAACGTTGACAGCTCCGGCGCTATTTTCATCGATGACAGCCTGCGAAACATCAAGGGTGCGGAAGAAGTTGGTATCACCGGTATCCATTTCCTTTCGCCTGCGCAACTCAGAAAATCTCTGGAAAAATTGAACATTCTTTCGAAAAGTAATGACAATGACTGACCTCGCCATTGGCCGGTCGGTCTTCGGCGACCCGGCAAACAGGGGCAACGTCCTCACGCGGGAAGAAGCCAATACCTTGCTTACTGATTGGGTGCCCAACGATCGACTAAGGCTTCACATGCAGCAAGTGGCACATCTTATGAAAAGTTGGGCGAAGGAAAAAGAGCAGCTAACTGAAGATGACCAGTGGCGGTGGGAAATGGCCGGCCTGCTTCATGATGCAGACTGGGACAAGTGGCCTGACCTCCACTGTCGCAAGATCATTGAAGAGCTCGAAAATCACCATATTGATCCGGAGATTATTCATGCAATCGCTTCTCACGGGCCACACCATTTTGGAGTAGAACCTGAAACAAAAATGGATAAAATGCTTTATGCATTCGATGAACTGTCAGGCCTGATACATGCTTATTCACTGATGCGTCCCCAGGGCTACGCCGGTATGGAATTGAAGGGCGTAAAAAAGCGGCTAAAGGAAAAATCTTTTGCTGCCAATGTAAGCCGGGATGAAATCACAGATGCGGTCAACCGCGCCAATATTAGTGTAGAAGAGATTATCGACTTTATTATTTCTCATCAGCCGGCAGTAGGTGGCTGAGTAATTTATCAGCCGGGCTAAATGTTGGCGCTTCCATTTACACGGAGTATAATTCAACAATCGTTTGCCCAATCTTCGGAACAATCATTTGTCTAAATTGTGAGAGACCACACACAGTATTCTTTCCTGTGTTTAATTGATGATCTAACAGGCTGGATTATGCGAAAATCTTTTATTTGTGCTTTGATTATATATTCTTGTTTGACAGGCTTCGCGCAGCAGGATGCCAGTGTAACAGAATACCTAAAATCCTTTCCCACCTATCCCTTTTCCGATCCCGATCCCATACCCAGGATAGGCAGATTGTATCCGTATTTTCGGTTTGACGGATTTACAACGAAACCTGTGGACAAGGAATGGAAGGTTGTAGAATTGGAAAACGATTTCATTCGCATAATGATTTTGCCGCAAATTGGTGGAAAGATTTGGGCCGCGATCGAAAAGTCTTCGAACCGCTCATTTATTTACTACAACCATACTGTTAAGTTCCGTGATGTTGCCATGCGCGGACCCTGGACGAGTGGTGGGATAGAAGCCAACTATGGTATCATCGGGCATACTCCAAACTGTGCGACGCCGGTCGACTACACGACTATCAAACGACCTGATGGAAGCGTCAGTTGCATCATTGGCGTACTGGATTTACTCACCAGAACACGCTGGTCGGTCGATATTAATCTTGAGAAAGACAAAGCATATTTTACGACTTCGGCATTTTGGTACAATGCATCTCCCCTCGAACAGCCATATTACTCCTGGATGAATACAGGTATTAAAACCAGTCAGGATCTCCAGTTTATTTATCCCGGTAATAAATATTTGGGCCACGAAGGCGAATACAGTTCCTGGCCGATCAACCATGAGAATGGAAAAGACATATCCTGGTACCGAAACAATGACTTTGGCGGTTATAAGTCTTATCATGTGTTTGGAGAATACTCAGATTTTTTTGGAGCCTATTGGCACGATGAAGATTTTGGGATGGGCCGCTACAGTACCCATGCTGATAAGCCCGGTAAAAAGTTATGGATTTGGGGCTTGTCCGGTCAGGGAATGATTTGGGAAAAACTCTTAACCGATCATGACGGGCAATACGCAGAAGTGCAGAGCGGCAGGCTATTCAATCAATCCTCTGACGGCAGCACGCTTACACCGTTTAAGCATCTCGGCTTTATGCCGCATACTTCAGACTTGTGGACGGAATACTGGTTCCCGGTTGTGAAAACGGAGGGATTTGTTCTCGCTAACAATTATGGTGCTCTAAATGCTGTAATCAAAAATGGGGTCTTGCATATCCACCTTTCGCCCCTGCAACCCCTGCACGAAAAACTTGTAGTGCTAAATGGCAGCAAAGAAATTTATGCAAAAGACCTGTCCCTCGGCACACTACAATTGTTTAACGATTCTCTCTCACTTAATGGCCTTCACCCGGATTCTGTCACGGTCAGGCTCGGTGCATCATTTTTGAAATACAGTTTCGCTAAAAACAAAAAGGTTTTGAACCGGCCGGTTGATGCACCCACGAATTTCGACTGGAATACTGCCTATGGTTTGTTTTTGCTGGGAAAAGAAAATCTAAAAGAACGCGAATATCAAAAGGCATCGCTCAACCTGGAAAGTTCAATTAGCAAAGATTCAAATTTCATGCCTGCCCTGGTGAACTATGGCATGTTATTGTACAGGAACCGGGATGCTCAAACTGCCCTCAAATACTTACGCCGTGCCCTGTCTGTCGATACGTATGATCCGGCAGCAAATTTTTACTACGGTCTCGTAAATATGAAGCTGGGAAATATTAGCGATGCAAAAGATGGCTTTGATATTGCCTCACTTAACATGAGTTACCGGAGTGCTGCTTACACAGAATTATCAAAGATTTATTTCAAAGAAGAAAATTATAAGCAATGCATTCTGTATGCACAAAAAAGTATAGACTTCAACAGGTATGCAATAGGGGCATGGGAGTTATTCGCTATTGCAAGCCGCAAAATGCATGAAAGAGAACGGGCACTTGGCATCATTGACACAATCTTAAAAGTTGATCCCCTTAATCATTTTGCAGCCTTTGAAAAATACCAAAACACGCCCACTGATGAAAGCCGAAAATTATTTTCTGAATCGATCACGAGCGAAATGCCGGTGGAAACATATCTCGAACTAGCGATAACTTATTCCAGCCTGGGGCTGACAGAAGAAGCGAAAGCTTTACTCAACCTGTCCCCTCTAAATGCTGAGGTGAAGTATTGGCTTGCTTATCTCAATCACTCGTCACTTTCACTCTCAGATTCTGATGCTGTCATGGTTTTTCCTTTCCGAAATGAAACCGCTGATATTCTGGAGGACTTGATTTCCGAAAATGATCACTGGCTTCTTAAGTATCACCTGGCGCTCATAGAATGGAATAACAATGATACGGAGCGGGCGAAAACTCTTTTACAAGCGGTCGGTAACTCACCAGGATATGCGCCGTTTTATGCCGCAAGGGCCGAGTTGACAATAGCTGTTGATGGGCCAAAAGAAAAATACCTGGCTGACGTTGAGCGTTCAGCAGCGCTGGATTCCAACGAATGGAGATATGGTAAAATGCTTACGGAGTATTACTTGGCAAAAGAAGATTTCCCCTCCGCAATTACAATTGCCAGGAAGTATTGGACAGCGAACAAAAATAATTACCTGATGGAAGCATTACTTATAAAATCATTGTCCGCAGGTGGTGAATACGCGAAAGCAGCCCGGCTACTGGAGCAGATAAATATTTTACCAAACGAGGGTGCTACGGATGGCCGTGAAATCTACCGTGAAGTACAATTAATGCTTGCCATCGAAAACCTCGCTAATAAAAAATTCAAACAGGCACAGGAATATGTGGAAGTTGCAAAAGAATGGCCCGAAAGACTTGGAGTGGGTAAACCATATGAAGAGGATATTGATCTCCGACTGGAAAATTGGATCACCTACCGCATTTTTCTTGGCGCTGGCAAAAAGAAACTGGCCTTCCGGTATTTAGAAAAAATATTAGCAACTCCATATAGTTTACAGTCACCTTTTTCTCCGCTAACCCTGGTCGATGCATGGGCTATAGCCGACAAGGCGGGGGAAAGAGCGGCAACTAATTACCTGGCTAAAACTGCAAAAGAAAACCCAGATAATGTTTGGATTGCCTGGGCAAAAGCTTCGTTGACTGAAGATGAAGACAGCTTGCCGGCGGGACTGACGAACAATACTAATTATCGGCTTGTAAAAAAACTAACAGAGATTGCTGAAGAAAAATCAAATTAAAGCCATGGCCAATCGGTCTCCCAGTAAAGCAATTGTACACTTATTCTTGGTTGGTATTTTATGTTTTTCCCCGTTTACCGATGCTACTGCACAAGTGAAGAATGTCTGGGCATTAGGTGAAAGTGATAAAGTTTTCAAATTTGACCAGTCGCATCCTGCCAAAAAGGGAAATATAATTTGGGATGGGAAAAACATCCATCTAAAAGGACTGTTCAATGAAGTGCTCGCTTTTCAATTAATCGTGGAAGCAGGACCCGCCGGTGCGGAAGGAATTGAAGTCGCCATGACTTGCCCTGCCAATCGGCAGACGGGCAATGCTATAGGTGCAAGCACCCTCCGGGATGGACCGGGCGGCACAATCGAAATATTTTCTGAACACTACCTTGAGGTCACCAGGCCAACGCAGCCAAATTGGTACTACGGGAGCAGCGCCGCAGCTCCGGGGCGGATGGTCGGCTGGATTCCGGATGCTTTAATTCCGGGCGATGCTAAAGCCGGGCAGGGAGGATTTCCGATGGATATAACGGTGATGGATACCAGCAAAGTAGGTTTTAAGAGTTATGCAATTCAGAACCAGGGATACTGGATAGACATTAGTTTACCGCGTAACCAGGCAACTTTCTCACCAGGGCTATACCAGGGAGTGGTTCAGGTATTGCAGGCCGGGCAATTGATACGAGAAATTCCGTTAGAAATCGAGCTGGTGCCGGAGAGTTTACCATATGAAAGCGATACCCATATTTGGTTATTCACAGAAAATGTCCCCCTGTACTTTCCCGGACTTAGTCCGAATGCTGTAAACCGGCAGCTAAAGTTTGAAGGTCACCGGCATCGCATAGACATTACCGGGGGCTTTGAGGCGAACACAAAACCATTCGATGAAAAATTGATGAACGCCACCTTGCCGTATCTTAACGGTGAGGCGTACACGCCCAAAAATGGTTACCACGGCCCGGGCGAAGGCAAAGGTGAATATCTCTTTCCCATTGGTATGTATGGATCGCCAGTCATGGGCAATACCAGAGACAAAGTACAGCAGGAATCCGATGCCTGGGTGGAATGGTTTTCAGCAAATGCACCGCAGGTCAAATATTTCTGGTATATCACAGACGAACCAGATAGTTCGCGATATCCGTGGGTGCAGCAGAGGGCGTCCTGGGTGAAAAGTGGAAACGGG
Organism: Chitinophagales bacterium; assembly: GCA_038213975.1. Classification (GTDB taxonomy): domain Bacteria; phylum Bacteroidota; class Bacteroidia; order Chitinophagales; family Chitinophagaceae; genus Ginsengibacter. The sequence continues at coordinate 4,473 of JBBQSI010000023.1, read as the reverse complement.
GCGGGTAATAAACTTCCGGTATTTACTACGCGTGCTTACCAAACGGAGCTGGCGGGTGCCATTGATCTTTGGGCAGGCTATGATGGCGTAGATCTAAAGCATCTTCAATACATCCGACAAAAGAAGGGTGATCATTGGTTTTATAATGGCAACCGGCCAAGATATGGCTCCGTAATTTTAGAAGCACCAGCGGTGGATGCAAGAGTGAATAGTTGGCTGATGTTTATGTACGGCATCACAACCTGGTTTCTCTGGCACGGCACACACTGGCAACATAATGGCCAGGGGCCAAAACGACATCTTCACCAAAACGTATTTCAAAATCCGTTAACCTTCATCAATGATAGCTTTGAATTTGGAAATGGGGACGGGATAGTTTTCTACCCGGGACAAATGCCTTTCTACCCTGAGGAGGACCGGGGCTTGAATCGACTCTTGCCTTCTATCAGGCTGAAGAACATGCGGCGCGGCCAGCAGGACGCAGCGCTCATGAAACTGCTGGCTGCTAAAGTGGGGAGGGAAAAAGTATTGCAAATAATACAAGGCGTAGTTCCCAGGGGAATGACGGACATTGCTATGAGCGAGGAGGTTCCCTGGTCGCAGCTTGGTGATGATTTTGACAGGGCAAGAAATTTGCTGACTGGTTTATTGTAATAAAAAATTCCCGCTCGTGTGTCAACGTACAGCACTTCAGGCTGCCCTTTTAAGGATTGAAGAGATTTTTTTTTGGCAGTGCGTGGAAAAGAACAAACGTTTGTGTAAAAAATTCAAACGTTTGCAATGCGTGATTCCTGGGTTTGAGGATTTTATGTGCATTGTTATTCCAAAAGAATCTATCATATTCGTATTGTTGTTTGTATAAGGGAAAATAAATTTGAGAGACTGACTGTTTCCTTTTAGCAATACAGTTTCAACTAAATGTCTTTTCGAGGAATGGTCATGTTCCCTAATAATTAGAACAAGCGAACGCAATTTTTTTTGGTTACTATTTCGTGTCCGAAACGCATTGTTGTTAGCGCATTTCTTCGTTTATAACAGCTCTTTAAACTACTTTATAACAAACTGTCATGAGAAAATTTCACCTCCTAATTTTTATTCCTTTACTATTTCTTTCGCTCCGGTCAATGGAACAGACGAGAACTATTAGCGGGAGAATCACCAACCAGGAAGATCAACCTTTAACTGGTGCGACGGTGCAGGTAAAGGGTAACCGCGCTTCCGGCACGGCCACGGCAAATGATGGAACATTTACCATAAGTGCACCCGCCGGCGCAACTACACTATTAATCTCCAGCGTTGGTTTTGAAACCATCGAACGCTCCGTAAATGCAAAAAGTACGACCCTAAACGTTGCGATGGCGCAGGCTCAAGGTGAACTTGCCGGAGTGGTTGTTACAGCCTTAGGTATCACACGCCAGTCTAAGTCGCTGGTTTATGCTACGCAAACCATAAAGCCTGCTGAACTTACGGAAGTTCGGGATGCAAATAATGTGCTGAATTCTTTCCAGGGGAAAATTGCGAATGCGGTGATTACGCAGGGTTCCGGTGGACCGGGAAGTGGTGCCAGGATTGTATTGCGTGGCAATCGTTCGCTGCAGCAAAGTAACAACGCTTTGATCGTGGTAGATGGCGTGCCCTATGTGAACGGAACAAACGGAACAGCAACAAGCGATTTTGGATCAGTTCAGGGCTCTGACGGTGCTTCAAATATCAATCCTGATGATATTGAATCCGTTACCATTTTGCGGGGCGCATCTGCAGCAGCTTTGTATGGCAGCCAGGCAGGCAATGGTGTGATCGTAATTACTACCAAAAAAGGAAAAATGGACAGGCTGAGTGTAACGCTCAATAGTGGCGTAGCTGTTGAAAGTGCGTTTGCATTGCCATTCTTCCAAAATCAATATGGCCAGGGCACCGGCGGTGTACTCGACGTGACAAAAGGCGATAGCTGGGGACCGAAGATGACCGGCCAGTCTTATACAAATTACCTGGGTAATCCTTCGAATTACTCACCGCAACCAGATAACGTCAAAGATTTTTTCCGGGATGGCATCAGCCTGAATAACTCGATCGGAATTTCTTCCGGTTCAGAGAAAATGCAAACGTATCTATCATATACAAACAACCTGATCCAGGGCATCATTCCTAAAAATGATCTTACCCGTCATACCCTAAATTTTCGGATCACTAATCAAATCACTTCCAGGCTTTCTACAGATGCTAAGATTACTTATGTAAATCAGGATGTAAAAAACAGGCCGCGTACAGGAGAAGAGAATGCGCCGGTGATCAACATCTACAATATGGCCCGCAGTATTTCTACACCTGAGGCTGAACAGTACGAGGAGCTAAATAATGTCGGCATCCCGGTTCCGACACCATTTCCGTCCACACTTAGTTCGATTTACCAAAGTCCTTATTGGGTAGTTAACCGAACTTCTATCAACGAAACGCGAGACCGGGTTGTTGGGTTTTTGAACCTAAAATATAAACTTACCGACTGGCTGAGTATCTCAGGCCGTGCTAACCTGGACAGGACATTTGACAACGGAGACAATGCTGTATCCGAAGGCACCATATTATGGTCAAGAGCCGGCGGCAACTATTCCAAGAGTGAAATAACGGTCACGGCTAAGTGGTTTGATGTAATGCTCGAAGGTTCAAATAATATTGCGAAAGACTTTAAGGTGAATTACCGTGTTGGAGCTATTTACCAGGATAGCAAGTACGATGGCAATTTCCAAAATTCCAACGGGTTGAATATTACCAATAAATTCAGCCTCAACTTTGCAAAAGCACCGGCTGTGAGTTCCGGCTTTACGCAGGTCCAGACCCAGGCTGTTTTTGGACAGGTTAATTTTTCCTACCTGAATGCGATTTTCCTGGATGCAAGTTTGCGTAACGACTGGGATTCGCGCATTCCTAGTCCATACTCATTCCAATATCCCTCCATCGGTATATCCACGGTGTTCTCAGACTTGTTTACTCTGCCAACCGCACTTTCTTTCTTAAAAGCCAGCGTTAACTATGCAGAGGTGGGAAATGGCGGCCGCTTTGCACTCCTTAATCCAATTTATAATTACAGCCAGGGCGCAGGGAACGGGTACCTTTCACGCGGTACTACTTTGCCCTTACCCGGGTTAAAACCAGAAATCGTAAAGAGTTTTGAATTTGGACTCGAAGCGAGATTTGCGGAAGACCGTGTCGGCTTCACGGCAACTTATTATAAGAGTAATTCTTTTAACCAGTTACTGCAAGTTGCGCTTCCATCGGCTTCAGGCTATGCAAACAAATACATCAATGCAGGTAACATTCAAAACGAAGGTTTTGAGTTTGTATTAAATGCGAGCCCTGTTAGCAAGAAAGATTTTAATTGGGATGTCAATTTAAACTTTGCGCTTAACAGAAATAAGGTAATCGCATTGAGTGACGATGTAAAGACTTTTTACCTTGGTGGTGGATTTGGAAGATCTGCAACACCGGTTGTCCGTGAGGGAGAGCCTTATGGTGACCTGTTGGCTTTCAAGTGGGCGACCGATGCAAAGGGTCAATTTGTGGTAGATGCTAATGGCAAGCAGTTGCTTACACAATCGCAGGAATACATTGGCAACTTCAATCCGCGCTATACTATTGGCTTATCCAATTCATTTAACTTCAAAGGTTTTTCACTACGGATTCTCGCCGATGGCAGAATTGGCGGAACAATTGTCTCTGGTACGGAAATGAACCTGGCGTTTAGCGGAATCCCCGAGGTGACGCAGGAATATCGGGAAGGTGGCTGGAACCTTAACGGCGTAGATGCAAGTGGCGCTCCTGTTTCCACTTCAATAACTGCCCAGGATTTCTGGCAGATTGCTTCCGGTAAACGATATGGTGCCGGCGAATTCTTTGCTTATGATGCTACAAGCATGCGTCTGCGCGAATTGACGCTTGGTTACAATATTCCTCTCCAGTCGACAAAATATTTAAAGGGACTTAAAGTATCTCTTGTTGCCAGGAATCTGTTCTGGTTATATCGCGGAGAATCACAATTGAATATTCCAGGCCTTTCAAACAGGAAAATGTGGTTTGACCCAGACATGAGCCTTGGTAATTCAAACTTCCAGGGCGTGGAATATGGCACCTTGCCAGCAACACGCACCTATGGCCTGAACCTGCAGCTAAATTTTTAAAAAAATGACTAACTTGATTGATATGAAACGACATTATTTAACAACGCGGGTATTCTTTCTGATTCTACTTCCGGCGAGTATGATGTTTTCTGCCTGTACGAAGAAATTCGACAGTATAAACACGGATCGAAATACCATTGCTACTGTTGGTTCTTCAGAATTACCCTACCTCTTCGCAAAAGCAGAGCAGTCTGCCGTCCCTAGTATTTGGACCTATCAAATTGCCCAGAACTTATTTGCAGATCAGTATGCGCAATATTTCGCGTCCACCGCAACTTATTTTCCCTCTGATCGTAATGTG